>VGIR01000159.1 GCA_016867815.1 candidate division WOR-3 bacterium
TTTCATCACCCGCACACGCAGCACATCCAAAGCCGCCGGCGATAGACGCCGAGTATCGTCTTCTCTCATTACTCACAGTATACACCAAACCGACTCCCATGTCAAACATTTTATGCTCTGATTAGTACTTGGGACGCTGACGGCCAGGGGCACGTCCTTGTCCGTGCCCATGGGACGAGAGTCGCCCGTGGGCTCGTAGCCCTCGCCGTCCTTGATCATGAAATCATCGGGCACGATCTCTCGCTCCAGTCGCATGGCCATGTCGCAAGCAAGCTCGACAGCGTTCTCTAGTTCACGGACATTGCCTGGCCACGTGTGAGCTTCCAGCCTGGCGACGACCTCGACGCTCAGTGCATGCTCATACCCTTTCTTCGCTAATATGTGCGCGGCGATCAGCTTGATGTCGTCCCTACGTTCCCGCAGCGGGGGAACTCTTATTTCAGCCGCAGCCAACCGCATGTACAGGTCCTCGCGGAACCGTTTCGCTGCAATCTCCCGACGCAGGTCTTTGTTGGTCGCTGATATGACTCTCACGTCTACCCGCACCGTAGTCGTGGCTCCCAGGCGCTCAAACTCATTCTCCTGCAGAAACCGCAGCAGTTTGGCCTGACTGGCGAGCGACAGATCTCCGACTTCGTCCAGCAGCAGGGTACCCTCGTGAGCAACTTCGAGTCTGCCTTTCTTCTGGGTCAGGGCTCCAGTGAATGCACCCTTCTCGTAGCCGAATAGCTCGCTCTCGATGAGAGTCTCCGGTATAGCCGCGCAGTTGACGCGGACGAGGGGGCCGTACCGACGCCGGCTGTGAAGGTGGAGGTTCCACGCCACCAACTCCTTCCCAGTACCGGTTTCACCAAGGATCAAGATGCTGGCTTCGGTCGGAGCGAATTTGCCCATCCTTTCTCTGACGTCCGAGAGATCGCCTACGAGCTTGTTGGAGGTTAAGTCCTCCTCCCATCGTCGCTTCTGCTGCCGATGGATTCGCGCATGCTCACCGACCATGCCGCGAAACTGGTCGAGGTCGCCTCCGAGCTTGTACCAGTAAAGTGCCCCGGCGTCGGCTATCTTCTTCTTGTGCTTCTCGTCGGCTTTGTCGGATATCACGATCGCGGGTAGACAAAGACCCAGCGCCCGGGTCCTCTCCCAGAGGTCAAGACCGGTTCCGCTATCATGCAACTCGAAGTCCAGCACGAGGACGTCGGGCAGCGGATCTGCATTCTTCAGGTAGTCCAGCGAATCTCGGACTCCCCTGCGGAAGACTACTCCGTGGCCCCATTTCTTCAGGTGGCTCTGCAGGCTTTCAGCAAACTCCGGTTCGTCATCTACTAGCAGAAGGAGTGCGCCGTTCATGTTGCGCAATCTCCTCCGTATGCTGTCCGCGCGCCGGCAACAGGTACGTCGACCCAAAACACAGCCCCGCTGTCGGACGAAGGGGCGACGTCGAGTTCACCGCCCATATCCTGTAGCGTCTTCCGCGCGAGCGCCAACCCGAGGCCGGTGCCGCCCACCTTCCGCGTGAAGAACGGCTGGAAGAGTCTTGTCCTGTGTTCCTTACTTACGCCGGGCCCTGTATCTCCGACCCATATCCTGACGAACCCCGATCGCTCTGACTTGGATGCGGAGACCGACAGCCGTCCGCCCTGCGGCATGGCCTCAACCGCATTTCGTATCAGACTACCCAGTGCCTCGATAAGTGCCTCCTCATCCACGAGTACGTCAGGCAAGTCTGCTCCTACGTCCGCTATCACGTCTAGGTTGCCTGCGGCATAGACGCCCTGCTTGTCCAGTGCCATACGTACGATCGGGCCAACTTGATGGGCAGCCGACGTCAGTTGACCAAAGCTCGTGAGTCGCATGATACCATCTACCATAGCACCTAGCCGCTCTGCCTCGATTCTTATTTTCCTGCCCACATCCGAATTGTCCGAACCAGCCAGTTGCAGGGCAGACACCCGTATGGTGGCCAGCGGCGTCTTAATGCTATGAGCCAGGCGCTGCGCGATCGTTGCCCACATGGAAATGCGTCTCGCGTGCTCTACGACGGACAAGTCCTCGAAGCGGGTTGCGATCTTCCCATCCGGCAATCGTAGCACCTGCGCCAAGTATGTGGAAAGCGAATCGCCGTCCACGATGGCAACTTCCCTCGTCGTTCGCGGTTCAGTTCCGGACACCGCATCGTCAAGGAGCTTCCCGAAGGCCGGCGACTTCTCTCTGACCGCAGGCAGGCTTCGCAAGTCGACATTCCTGCGGGTATTACCGAGGCCAAGCGCATCTGAAACCGTTCCTGCGCTCTCGGTCAAGCGACCACTTCGGTCAACGATGACGTAACCGCCACGCCCCGCCCCATCTTTCACCAGCTTGACAGCAAGGCTCGTCCGCCACCACTTGGAGGAGAGGGCGGCCACCGAACCGGCGAGAGCCAAGGTGAGGAATACGGCCACCGCCATCAGAAGAGCAGCCGTGCCAACGGTCACGTTCCTTTCGGGCAACCCCAAAGGCCGGAAGTCATAGAGCCTCCAAGTAGTCGAGCTGGTTTGGCCAGTCGGGCGTAGGGAGACTAGGAGTTTGTCCTGAGACCCTTGACGGACCGTAAGCAATCGCGAGACAAGTCCAGCGTGTCGGCGAACGAGAGTTCGGAACTCGATGTCGAGCACTATGATGTCACCGTCAGATGAAGGCAACGCCAACGCGTCGCTGCCATCCTGCGTAAACCGTCCAGCTTGGAGCAAAGGGCTACCGTTGAAGCCCGGGACAGAGATTTGGCGGACCAGGTTGAGTCTGTCGTCGAACAGGCGAAGCGTATCGTCGTTTCCACCTACTGCGATGAACCGGTTCGCCTGTTTGTCATTGAGTGTGACCATCGCCCTGTTGTATGTCCCACGCTGTGTGCGAGCCACTACACGTCCGGAGTCGGCAGCATTGAGGAGGAAAAGGCTGTCGTACTTACGCTCGCCAGCTTTGTTGCCCACCTCGCACGCGACAACCAGCTTGCCGTATTTCTTCGTTCTCTCAAGCATCGCCACACGAACGGAAGAGGAGTAGACACCTATAGGTCTGATCCATCTGGGCTTGCCGTCGTTGTCGAGCATGAAAACAAACGTATGGGCATCATCCGTACCCGACGCCGAGTTGCCGTTGCCCGGAGCCCAGCTACCTGCCAGCACCTCATTGAGTCCGTCATCTTCGACATCAACGGTCTGCAGGTCTACGACCTCGGGCCCAGTCGGATACTGCCACCGGACAGCGCCCGAGTTCCAGTCCAGTGCCCATATCCCTCGCGGACTGGCATCCCAAGCGCTACCAACCTGCAGCAGCAGCTGCAGAACGGAGTCGGGGCGCGACCGGTCAGCCACAACTCGGCTTGCGCCGCCATCCCAGCCCGCAGGCGCCCGTGCGTCATTCCCGCGTACCACGAACATGCGGCGTTGCCCCACAAGGTCATAGACGAACAGAGAGTCATGTTCCTTCTGTGTTGCCCAGACGTGGCGTTGATCGGTCGCGCCGAGTATGGCGCCTGCGGTGAAGGTGGAGTCCTGGCTCTGAAGGAATGTCTGGTCAAAACTGGTAAGGTCTTGGGAGCGAAGCTCTATGGTTATGTTGGTCAGTCCCACCAGCAGTTCGTCAATCGAATCTGCGTTTACGTCCACCGGCGTGACACTTACAAGATCCCGCTCCCACGCCGGTGTCATTTCGACCGGCGACGCCCCACCCACGCGTAGTAGTCGGCGCACCACCAAAAAGCCTGCGCACACGACAAGCACGACTATCCCTAGGGCAATCACCGTACGGACAACTGTGTTCCTCATGGCCCTACCCGGATGCATGTCCCGTGCCAGCCCGGACAAGCCTTGGCGGGACGCCCGCCGCAGGGAAAAAGAGGGACACTGAGCTTGTCCAGAAACCCTCTGGAGATGGTCATAGGGTATTGTCGTTCGCGACTGTCTGCGATTGACGCGAGTCCGCCCTATGCTATGCGGCCCAGGCAGGCTTGAGATTCCCACCTGCCAC
>VGIR01000160.1 GCA_016867815.1 candidate division WOR-3 bacterium
GCTTCGGGTCGATGCCGCTCAGTTCCTTCGTGTTCCAGCCGCCCCAAACAAACAACATCGCGTCCCGCTTGTCGGTCATGAGCTTCTCCAGCGGCGAGACGAAACTGAGCTGGTGGTCCTGCGCGTGCTTGTAGAACAGGTAGTTCGAGTCCGGCAGCAGCACGCGCATTGAAACGTGCGCGCCGGCCTTGAGCGCCTCGACCTGGCAGGCGAGGAGCAGCGGCTCGGCGTTGTACGGACCGATTATCTCCACCCAATCGTTCTTCTTCAGTTTGAGACTGTATTGCACCAGCAGCTTCGCCAGATTGTCAATTCTCGTGTCCGCCACAATTCACCTCCGGTGAAATCGACCAATGACAAAGGGGAAATGACAAAGTCCGAGGCCCAACTTCGTCATTGCCACTTTCCACTTTTCCACTTCATCTTCCTTGACATTGGTCATAGTCTCTTAGAGTCTGAACCTTCCATCTTCGTACACCAGCTTGCCATCGGCATACACCCGCCCCTGCTTCATATCTCTGATCATGTCCCAGTGGATTCCGGACCGATTGGTGCTGCCGGTCTCCGGATAGCCGGCACCGATTGCGGCATGTATGGTCCCGCCGATCTTCTCGTCGAACAGGATGTTCCTCGTCGGTCGCGCGATGCCGTAGTTCAGGCCGAAAGCGAACTCGCCGAGATGGCGACTCCGCTCATCGGTATCGAGGGCTGACTGGAGCATGTCTTCTCCGCGCGCGGCCGATGCTTTCACCACCCTGCCGCCGCTGAACTCGAGCTCGATGCCCTCTACCGCCTTGCCCGAGAAGAGCGTCGGCACGTCGAAGGCTATCCGGCCCTCGGCCGAATCCTCGACCGGACCGGTGAAGACCTCACCCGAGGGGAAGTTCGCCTTGCCGTCGGAGTTCACCCATTTGCGGCCTTCGACCGACAGCGTGAGGTCCGTACCCGGCCCCTCGACTCGCAGCGTCTTCACCTTGTTGAGGAAATCCACGAATCGCTGCTGCTCGGCCGAAAGCTCCTTCCATGCGGCAATCGGGTCGGACTGGTCACAGAAGCAGGCCCTGAAGACGAAGTCGGCATAGTCGGCGAGCGACATGCCGGCTGCCTGCGCGCTCGCATTCGTCGGGTACTGAGTCAGGCAGGACTTGAGCTCGCCTCGGCCCTTGCGCTCCATGAAGATGTCCATCAGCGGCTTGCGTGCCTTGCGGCCGATTGCGAGCCGTCCCGGGTCCGCGCCGGCGAGCGTGGCCAGGTTCTCGTCGCCACGGATGGCAAGCCTGGCCGCGCAGGTTTCGACGTCGAGCCGGTCGGACGCGGGCACGAACCGGAGTTGCTCATCACTACCAAGCCGGTAGAGCACCTCGTCGAGTTCCGGGTTCAGCGTCCGCAAGTAGGGCAGGGCGCCCGCACTGAGCGCAGCGGCGTAGAATTCGCGCACCAGCGGCAGCGCCGGCACCGAAGCGAGCACCAGCACCGGCTCTCCCGGCTTCAGGCTCAGGCTGTACTTCGCGATCGTCTCCGCCATTCTGAGCACACGCACGTCATTCATAGCACGCTCTCCAGCTTCGTCATTCGGACTTCGTCATTCATCATTCTACCCCTACCCCACTTTCTTGCCGCGCGTCAGTAGGAATCCGACGATGCTGGCAACGGCGATGATCGCGCTGACGGCAAAGAGGAGCCGGCGCGTGGATACGAAGTTTGTCATCTGCCCGATGACAAACGCAGACACGGCAAAGGCCAGGTGCAACAGCCAGTCGCGGGTCGAGAATATCCGGCCCCGTGCCGCTTCCGGCACCGACTCATGCAGCAGAGTGTCCATGCCGATGTAGACCGGTGACAGCGCCAGGCCGGCGATGAAGACGAGGGGCGCGACCGGCGCAAATGACCTGGAGACCGCGAGCCCTGCTCCCACCAACCCGAGCACGAGAAATGAGGTCAGCATCACAATGTGCTTCTTGAGCTTATGTCCGAGCAGCCCGTAGCCCATCGACGAGAGCACCAGGCCGACCGAGCCGATAGCACCGACGAAACCTACGCCCTGCGTCCCGAGCCCGAGCCCCGCGCCAAGTTCCTTCGCCCCCTGGATAATCGGGATGTAGAGCACGAAGACCGCCGCGCCCAGGATGACCATCATGACTACCGAGCAGTAGACGAAGAGCACCGACGGCTGTCCGCGCACCAGGTTGAAGGCCTCCCTGACCTCATGAATCATGCGCGCCTGCTGGGTGATGAAGAGCTTGACCTCTTCACCCTGACGCCGGGCGAGGATGCTCTGGTGCCACTTGCTCCCCAATCGCCTGAAGATGATGAGAAGGGCGAAGACCGAAACCATGTAGCTCAGAGCGTCGATGTAGAATCCCGCGGTCCACGCCGGCTTGATGCCGACGTGCGCCCACCACTTCCAGTCCACGATGAGACCGCCGAGGAACATCCCGAGGAAAGTCGCGACTCGTCCGACAAAGCTCATGAACGAGTTCGCTCCCAGCAGATGGTCAGAGCCCACGAGGTTCGGGATAATGGACATCCGCGAGGTGTTGAAGAAGAGCCCACAGAGAAAGACGAGGAAGGCGATGGTGTAGATCAGGTAGAGATTCGAGGTCGCGAGCGCGACCAGTGGCACCGCCAGCACCAGTATCGTCCGCAGCGAGTCGCAAACCACCATCACCTTGCGCCGGTCCCACCGGTCCACGAGGATGCCGGCGAGCGGTCCGAACAAGACGACCGGCAGCGCGACGATGACCGACAGATAGGAAATTGCTCGAGAACTCTGCCACCCGTACTTGTCCGCATAGAACGCGATCATCGCCAGCAGCGCCATGTAGTCGAGCTTGTCGCCGAAGAGCGATACTGCCTGCGACCAGGTGAAGATCTGGAACTCGGCGTTCTTCAACACCGACCAGAGCTGGCTCTTTCCCTTGGTGCGGGCGGCTTCTGCGACTGTCTCGGCGATCTCCGACTCAGCGCTCAGGGTTTCGGTCTCCATGTCGAGTGGGCCCCCGGGCTGGATAAGTGAAGAGCCCTGTTCCTCTTTGTCTATCTCAGCCTCGCTTCCGACCGTAACGCGGCACCGGGTATTCACGCGCCAGTTCTTCGTAGTAGGCCTCGACCCGCTCCGCCAGCTTGGGCCAGGAGTACTGCTGCGCCCGCTCGAGCCCGTTCGCGGCGAAATTGCGCGCCGCCTCGCGGTCCAGCAGTACCTTGACTATCGCCTGAGCCAGAGCCGGGGGATCCTCCGGCGGCACCATCAAACCTTCGCGGCCATGGGTCATTACCGACCGATACCCGTCGATGTCTGACGCCACGACCGGCTTGCCGGTCGCCATCGCCTCCAGCAGGACGATGCCGAAGCTCTCTTGCCCGGTCGCCGGCGAGCAGTATACGTCGCAGCTGGCGTAGTACAAAGGTCGCTCCTCGTTCTTCACCAGCCCGGCCCAGCGCACGTGCTGCTGGACCTCCGGAGGCAGATACGACTTATAGGAGTACCCGAGCAGGCCGGTGCCGACCACGACCAGCTCGACGTTCGGGACGTGCCGGACGATTTCGGGCATCGCTGAGAGCAGATGCTTGAGCCCCTTGCGCGGTTCGAATCGCCCGACAAAGAGGATGCGCGGACGACCATCATCGGTTCCGGGCACGCGGCCCGCGTCAGGACGAAAGAAGGTCAGGTCGATACCGTTCGGGATGATATGGTATGGCCCTGGGAAGTACTTGGCGCAGGATACCCGCGCCGTCTCCGACACGGCAATCAGACCCTGGACCGCGTTGAAGTAGGGCCTGAGCTCGGACCGGAACAGCGCATACCCCAGGCTCTGGTCATGCCCGGCGTGGAATGTGACAACGTTGAGTGCTCGCGACGCCTGGATGGCAGCCATCGGCAGAGTCGGCGCCAGCGACCCGTGGACGTGGACCACGTCGAATCGCTCCTCGTTGAAGTACTTCCGGATCTGGGATACAGGCCGCCACGCAACCGAGACCCGGGCGAACGAACGGTT
>VGIR01000161.1 GCA_016867815.1 candidate division WOR-3 bacterium
AAGCCTGGCACCCAGGTTCAAGCCGGGCATCAGGCGATATGTGGAGTGCATCCCCGAAGGGAGTGGCTGGACCGCGCCGACCCCCACGTAGGGCTCGACCGCCATCGCGAGGCCCGCCAGCAGCAAGAGCGGAAGCAGGAATCTCATCGTCAACCTCCTGGTTGCAGCTTCTGTAACGGCCGGAACACTCTGGTGAAGGCTACCCGGCAGCACGGCGGTGTCAAGCTTCGGCAGTCACCTCCTCGCCCTCGCTTCGCTCTGCCTCTCCTCAAGGAGAATGGAGTGAGCGGGAACTCCTTGTTTCCGACTCCGGACTTCGCCCGTTCCTCGGACGCGCCTTCCTTGACACTCACGGCTTTTTCTCTATCCTGACAGACACGCTATGAGAAGAAAACAACCAATTCGCCGCAAGAGAACTTGCTACTTTTGTGACCGGAGCGTAGCCGAGGTGGACTACCGGGATCCGCACCTGCGCGACTTCCTGACCGAGAAGGGCAAGATCGTGTCCGGCAAGATGTCGGGCGTCTGCGCCCGTCACCAGCGCCGCCTGGCCCGTGCGGTCAAGACCGCCCGCAGCATGGCGCTGCTTCCGTTCAACCCCTGATGAAAGTCATTCTGCTGGCCGACATCGACCGCGTCGGTTCCCGGGGCTCGGTCGTCAACGTCAAACCTGGATACGCGCGCAACTACCTCTTCCCTCGCAAGTTAGGACTGGAGGCGACGAAAGCGCAACTCGAGCAGCTTGAGTCCATCAAGCAGCAACTCGCCTCCAAGCAGGCCAAGATTACCAAACGGCTCACTGACTTCGCCAGCCGCCTCGGCTTGGTCTCGGTGAAGACGACCATCAAGATGAGCCAGGAAGGCGCGTTCGGCTCTATCACCAACGCCGACATCGCCGCCCTGCTGGCCGCAGAGGGTCACGAGATAGACAAGCACTCCATCGTTCTCACCGAGCCAATCAAGGCTCCCGGAGTGTACGACATCCCGATCAAGCTCGGTCACGAGGTCTCGGCGACAGTGAAGCTCTGGGTCGCCGAAGAACCTGCGTGATCGAAGTCCGCGTCGAAGGCATACTCCTCGACAATGTGAACAACTCGCCGGTCGTGCTCCTGCGCGAGCGCGACGGCGATCGCGTTCTGCCGATTTTCGTCGGCCCGCTTGAGGCCTCGGCCATCGCCTACGCCCTCGAAAAGACGAAGTTCCCCCGGCCGCTGACGCTCGATCTCATGCGGCTGATGGTCGAAGGACTGCAGGGACGTGTCCGCCGCGTGATAGTGACCAAACTGGAAAACGAAACCTTCTTCGCCGAGGTGGTTCTGGAAACCGGCGACCGGGTTATAGCGATAGACGCTCGGCCGTCGGATTCGGTCGGCCTCGCCCTGCGCTGCGAGGCACCTATATACGTCGCCGAACCGGTGATGGAAAAGGCCGGCCAGTGGATCACGGCCCAGGACGAGGACCGGCTCAAAGAACTGCGCGAGAAGATGCGGACCATGGCCCCGGAGAACTTCGGCAACTACCGGATGTAGAGAAACGCCAAGTGCCGAACGACGAGCGCCGAACACCGATGGCCGATTCCCCGCCCCTAGCCGCTAGCCCCTCGCCCCTCGCCCCTCTTCTTCGCGGTATCGACCGCCTCGAAACCGAGGCCGAGCTGACGGCCAAGCTCGAAAAATCGCAGAAGACCGGCAAGCCGCTACGTGTGAAGTATGGTGTCGACGCGACCGGGCCGCTCATCCACCTGGGCTTTGCGGTCGGGCTTCGCAAGCTCAGGCAATTCCAGGACGCGGGCCACATTGCCGTGCCCATCATCGGCGACTTCACCGCCAGCATCGGCGACCCCTCGGGCCGGTCCAAGACCCGACCTCAGCTCTCGATGGACGAGATCCGCTCGAACATGGAGCGCTACCAGGAGCAGATGTTCCGGATACTCGACCCCGCCCGATGTGAATTCCGCTACAACTCGGAGTGGTCCGCCCCGATGGGCGGCGCCGATGTCATCAAGCTGGCGGCCAAGTACACGGTCGCCCGGCTGATCGAGCGCGAAGACTTCAAGAAACGGCTCGCCGCCGGCGCCCCGATCCAGATGCACGAACTGCTCTACCCTCTGTTCCAGGGCTACGACTCGGTCGCGGTCAAAGCCGACGTCGAACTCGGCGGCGCCGACCAGTACTGGAATCTGCTGGTAGCGCGCGAACTCCAGCGCGAGTACGGACAAGAGGCGCAGGTCGTGATGACCGTGCCGCTGCTCGTGGGCCTCGACGGTGTACAGAAGATGTCCAAGTCCTACGGCAACTACGTGGGCATTACCGAGCCGCCGCGCGAGATGTTCGGGAAGCTCATGTCCATCCCCGACGCACTAGTCATGAACTATTTCGAGCTCTGCACCGACCGGCCCGACGCGGAGCTGGCGGCTCTGAAGCAACGGCTCGCAGCGGGCGAGAACCCGCGCGACATCAAGGTCGAGCTGGCCAAAGACATTATCACCCTCTACCACTCGCGCGCGGCGGCCGACGACGCGGCGGCCGAGTTCGACCGCATCTTCCGCGACAAACAGGTGCCGGACGAGATGCCCGAGTTCAAGGTTCCTGCCGCCGGCATCAACATCATTGACCTTGTGGTCACCGCCGGCCTTCTCCCCTCCAAGACCGAAGCCCGCCGCAAGCTGGTTGAGGGAGCGCTCTACCTCGACAACGAGCGCGTGGCCGACGCCGGCCTGCTCGTCAAAGCCACCGGCCCTGCCGTCCTGAAAGTCGGCAAGCGCCGCTTCCTCCGTCTCGTCCCCTAGCTCAAGCCGCCGACCGCCAGGCCCGCATTGAGCTTCAGCCCGAAACGGTGTCTCACCACTCTACTCCACAGCTGCCGCCGAGGCCGGGAATCGGACCGTGCCCCAAGCCGGGACAGGTTCTGATGTTCGGCCCTCGCGCTGAGAGCGCGTTTGTGTCACTCAAAGTGCCTGTCATTGTTCGCCGGAGAGTTCCGGCAGATGTGTACTCAACTGCGTACTCCGTTGCTCAGGCAAGAGCGTCATCAACTCCATCTCGAACTGCGTCGCGCAATGCGTGAACCATTGCACGCGTCATTGTACGCCGAAAAGCTCATGACATCGCCCGGTGTATTGCACCAGAAAAAGCTCGCGGCATTGCTCGGTTCAAAGCTCGACTCAATGCTCTGGTCATCTCGTGCTCCAAGGTATGCCGCGTTGCTCGGTGCCAGGCTACGGGGTAGGCATAGGAGGGGTCAGGGCGGAAATGGTGAATAGTGAATTGAGAATGAAGAACTTAGGCCTGGTTCCGGCCGCCGAGAGAATATGTAGTACACGCAATCAGGAGCCTGGTCTTTCTGGGGGCGGTTCAAATCCCTACAGCTAGGGGATGATGCCGGGGGAAGTGACGGCCGAACTCGGTCCCACGGCAGAGCGGGTAAGTGGTTGAGAACCCGCCCGGTGGTCGCTCCTCCCATATTTGGGTACAGCCTTCCTCCTGTAGTGGGCCAAGGTCTGTGTGCGGCAGTTGCGCCCGTCGTCTCACTGGCTGCGGGCCGGAGCGTTATCCCCGCACTCCCTCAAGTCCTCTGGACCGCAATCTCAGCGAGCGTGGGAACGGCCGCTTCACCCGCGCCCGGAGCAGCAGCTTGCGCCACTGCACGCCCGAGCGCCGGACAAGTTGCCGGTTCCATTCCTGCCCCAATCACTGCTCCTGCGGTTGCTCCCACTGTCGGTCTCACTCTCACCACCATCGTTTGTCCCGCTGCTTTCCCGGCACTCCGTCCAAGCCTCTGTCCGAGTCCCTGCCACTTTATTGGGGACACTGAGCTTGTCCAGAAACCCTCTGGAGATGGTCATAGGGTATTGTCGTTCGCGACTGTCTGCGATTGACGCGAGTCCGCCCTATGCTATGCGGCCCAGGCAGGCTTGAGATTCCCACCTGCCAC
>VGIR01000162.1 GCA_016867815.1 candidate division WOR-3 bacterium
AGCCCGAACGACGGGTAGGGCTCATCGCCCCGTTCAAGCCGGCTCACCAGATTGCCCGCGTTCTTGCCGCCCCGGCCCATCGCCCGGGCCAGCTCAAGCTGGGTCAAACCTGCCTTGAGACGCAGATCCCGTAGCCTCACACCCAGCTCAGACGTGAAGACGAACGTCTCAGGTGAAGGCTTCATCCGAGGCTGATTCTACGATATCGTAGATTCGACGTCAAGTCAGAGACCGACACAACCGACTGTGTCAAAATGACTTACGCTGTGATGCCGGGAAACCACCCCTGCACTGGTCCCGTAGCCTCACCCGTTACAGCTCAGACTGCGACTCCCGTTGCGGCTCTGGCTGCTTCACCCGTTGCGGCTCCTGCTACGACCTGCGCTGCGACGCCTGCCATGACTCCGGCTATGTCAACCGCTATGACTCCTGCTGCGACGCCCGCAGTGACGCCTGGAGTGACACCTGCTGCAGCTCACGCAGCGTCTCCTGTCGCGACTCAAGCAACAGCTTCGGTTGCGGCTCACGTCGCAATGCCGGCTACGACATCAGCTACCGCTCTGGCAACGACATCCGCTCCGGCTCCTGCTGCGCCTCAAGCCACGACCCCAGCCATGACTCCTACCAAGGTATCCGCCAGGTCTCCGGCACCGATTTCCGATGCAGCCTTCAACTTGACACAGACAGGCACGCAGCTATTTTCGAAACCGATGCTAACTGAGTCTCTTCCAGCCTTGATGAAGACTCGAAGCGAGATGCCATGGCCGCGACAGCCATGGAGTTGGGTGAAGCACCCCGGTTCTCCCCCAGCCTGGCTTGCAGCCAAGCTGAGCGTGCCCGAAACTCCGGGAACCATGCAGGCTTGGCGTTGCCGGAGAATTGCCAACGGCAGAGGCGATTGGTCGGCCCTGCCTGCCCTGGCCGTTCGGCCGAACCGGATGGGCGATCCTGGGGTCTAACAATGTTCCGAGAGGAGCGACAGCACGGCTCGATCCAGCCGTGAGAACGCCAGCTCCAGAGGAGAAGTAATGCGACGAGAGACTTTTACGAGCCGGATCTTCAGGGATGAAAAGGGACAGGTTCTGCTTTTCTCCATAGTTCTGGCTCTGGCTATCATTGCCTTCCTGCTGGTGGTCCCCAATGCCACACGTGTGACGACCCAGAAGGTGCGCGCCCAGACCGCGGCGGACGTGGGATCCTTCACCGGCTCCATCTGGCTATCACGTTCGCTCAACCTGAATGCGAACATGAACATCGGTATCCGCAGCATCCACATGTGGATGGTTGTGCTTACCATGGGCGAAGCGCTGGCACAGGCACTCTACAAAGACACAAGCCATGCGTCGGTAAGGGAGATGGGCGAAGGGCTCACCCTTGCGCTTCTGGGAACCTCTGACCCGGTCACAGCCCATTCGGTGGAGTACCCCGGCGCGATCCAGCAACTCGACGCGGCCGCGCTATGGCTCCGGAGTCTGCAGGACGACATCTCCGCCAGCTTCTCCGACCTGGCGGCAGCGCTGGGCAGCGAAGAGGCGAGCCGGACCGTGGGCTCGTATCCCGCGACTCAAACTGCGGGAGGCAGGGTGCTGGTGCGGACCAACGACACAATACCCCTGCTCGCGGAAGACGATAGCGGCGACGCTCTGATTTTCGCCGACCTGGCCCAGCTGGGTTCCAGTCTTGAGCACATCCCGACCGGTGATTCCAACATCACCGACGCCCACGGGCTGATTATCGTCAGCCCGACCACCTGGGACGTCTGGGCCTACTACACCGACTCAAGCCGCTGGTACCGGGTGAGGCAGGTGCTGAAGCGGATGTACCAGAAGACCATCATCCAGGTCTTCTACAATACTGTTACCGGCGTCTACGACACCGCGGCAGAGTACCGCCAGAAACCGGGCAAATGGATGAACGCTTACCTGCAAGGGGATAGCTGGGGGCACTGGGTCGTGTCCTGCAACGAGAGTGTTCCGCATACTCCTTTCATCTGGCCCAACGGGGTGGGCAACGAGCCGTACAAGAACTCACCGCCCTGGATCTTCATCTCCGGGCACCCTTCCGACAACCGGTACAAACGGGACACAGTCTGGCAGGCAGACCTGCATATTCCCAAGAACGACACGCTCGGCCAGTGGATCTACACCTATCCCGACTCCGGCAATCTGCTTGACTCCAGTTTCATCTGGATTCGAGACAGCGGCGACGTCGTGGATACATCCACGATTCGCATCACCGGCGTTTATGTCGGCGCCGAGTCGACCATTGGTCACAAGGGCGGGAAGGTCCGCCCCCGCCGGGTCAACCCGGACCGCGAGTTCCACACCGTCGCCTACGCCTGGCGGCAGGAAGGCTCGACCGCACCGTATGGTATGGGCGCGAAGATCGGCGGAAAGCTCTTCCCTCGTTCCAAAGTTGCGCCGGCCAGCCCGTTGTTCACCGTGGGTCAGTCCCAGCCATATCTGGGCCGGACCAATCCTGCAGCGTACGACTACTTCTTCACGCCGGCGTGGGATGCCAGGCTCGTGGCAATGGACTCTGCCGGGGTGCACGTCATACTCGGCGACACCGCATACCCGGGTCGCAGCCGCAGTTCCTTCAACAACCTCGACGAACTGCGGAGACACGTTCTCCTGCCATAAGGAGGGAAAAATGAGAAACCTGGCTTCCGTCACCCGGAGACCTTACCTGGTAGGCCGCAGCGTCGGTGCGGCAGTGCGGCGCCACCTGGCCGACGACCGCGGAGTAGCCGCTCTCGAGGCAGTACTCGTGCTGCTGTTCATCGCCGGAGTGCTGTTGGGGATCGTGCTGCTGGGTCAATGGGGTACGCACCTGCAGTACTCACAGATGGGAGCCCGGTTGCTGGCGTTCGACGCCGGCGATACGACACTCGCAAAGAGCGGGAGAGCAGGGGACTCCGCCGTCCAGACCTTCTCGAGCAGCAGCTGGGATCCGTATGGCGGCTCCCTGCCGGTCGGCTGGCTCAACGTGATGTTCGTCCTGCCCAACCAGCGATTCTGCGGCCGCGTGAGCGGCGTGCAGTCCGGACGGCTCCCGGGCCAAAGCCCTTCCCTGTTCGACTTCTCGCCCGCGGCCCTCGGATACTCCTCCGGGGCGTGCGCGGCAACCAACCCGTGGTCCGACTCCGGCCCCAGAGTCCAGTCGCAGTTTCTCGGTATCGCCTACTACGTCGGGCGCTACCGTACCGGCCCCGAGGGCCTCGGTTCTGTCCCGTCGATCCCGCCCGGAATCCCGCTGGTCGAGACCATCCTCGGTCGCGTGGGCGGGGTCAGATAGAGTCCGCGAGCCCGGCGACTACTTCCCAGGCTGAAGGTGGGATTTCGGGGACTTCAGCAGAGAGAATCCGCAGCGCGTCAAGATGCTGTGGAACCAGCGACAGGCGCCCCACTTCGGGAAGCTTCGGGACATCGTGCTGCCGTAGGTAGCGAGTGACCAGCAACCAGTCTGCAGGTTGCAGTTGGCGCGGAGGCTGATGGCCCGTTGCGGATGGCCGGCCCAGGCGCAGGCGCAAACCCAAGCTGGCTGACCACTAGGACCGCTCGCCTTTGTCCTGCCGGCCCCTGCGGAAGAACTCTTCCCACTCCGCGACCTCGGCCGCGGACATCGGTGTGTCCTTCTGTGCAGGCCGATTGGGGCCGAGTTTGGGAATTGTGGTCCCGAGCCTGGCCGCGAACTCGGCGGAAGGGATGTTCTTCGCTCCAAAGTCGCGGGCAAAGAGGACGATGGAATTGTCGGACGTGACCACGGTCCACGACTTCGGGCTCTTCTCCAGCGACAGCATCGTCTTTATCTTCGCGTCCGCGGTCTGCGGCGCGCGGGAGAAGACGACCTCGATGCCGCCGGGCGGCCGGGTCTGCTGCCCGGCGGAGGCGCGGCCGTCGAAAACAACCGTGACACGCA
>VGIR01000163.1 GCA_016867815.1 candidate division WOR-3 bacterium
ATCCGAGCGCCTGCCGACCGACAAATCTCACGCACGTTCCGTCTCATCTCTCTCCATCTCCGCGGAGCAATTCCCGCTGACCGTCTTACCTCTCTCAGGGGGTCACCATGTACCCAGGCCAGAACTCCGCGAACTCCTCGCGGCTTGACTTCTGCCCGTGCCTGGTGAGAATCGGGGGTGATGGACTATGTCCGCAAAAGGAGGTAAGACGTGATCAAAGAGTTCAAAGAGTTCATCATGCGCGGGAACGTGATGGACATGGCAGTCGGTATCATCATCGGCGCCGCGTTCGGGACCATCGTCAACTCGCTGGTGAAAGACGTCATCATGCCACCCATCGGGCTGCTCCTGGGCAAGGTCGACTTCGCCAACATGTTAGCCGTGCTCAAGGAGGGCGGGACGCCGGGTCCGTACGCCTCGGTGGCGGCGGCCCAGGCGGCGGGAGCGGTGACGCTCAATTTCGGTGTGTTCATCAACACCATCATCAACTTTGTCATCGTCGGCTTCGCCATCTTCATGCTGGTCAAGGGCGTCAATCAGCTCAAGCGGCCGAAGCCGGCTCCGGCCGCCGCGCCGACGACCAAAGACTGCCCGTTCTGCTTCTCGGCGGTGCCGATCAAGGCGACGCGCTGCCCGCACTGCACGTCGGAACTGAAGGCCTAGAGTCCGGATTCGACCGAGGGGAGCAAAATGACCCGCATCGGGATACTGCTGGCCGCGTCGCGGCCTTGGCCGGGGCAACGCCCTGGAACCTCGCGGTTGACGCCAACCTGACGTTCAACCAGAACGCCCACACGACCAACTGGGGCGGCGGCTCGACCGGCCTGCTCGCCTATGCCGCCAACTCGAATATGCTGGCCGAGAAACGGCTCGGCTCGAAGGTGAACACAAGAAACGCCTTGCAACTGGCTTTCGGCCAGACCTCGACCCAGGATGATTCCGGCAGTTGGGGCGCGCCGGTCAAATCTACCGACGAGATCAACTTCGAGTCGGTACTGCGCCTCACGCTCGGTTTCGTTGTCGACCCGTACGCCAGCGCGCAGGTTCAAAGCCAGTTCTGGGATAAAGGGGACACGGTCGCTGACCCGTTCCTCAACCCGCTGAACCTGAACGAGGCGCTCGGTGTCGCCCGCCAGATCGTCAAGCGCGAGAAGACCGAACTCGTCAGCCGGCTTGGCTTCGGCCTCAAGCAGCGGCTCGACGAGCGGACCTCGAACCAGCTCAGCAACACGGCGGCCTGACGTTTGCGTCTGATTTCACCACGCCGCTGGCGCAGGAGAAGATCACCTACACCAGCAAGCTGGCCCTGTTCCAGGTGGTGTTCTTCTCCGACGCGGCAGACGACCCTGAGGGTAAGTGGAAAGCACTGGACGTCGGCTGGGACAATACCGCGGCTGCGAGTATAACCAAGTACGTGATGGTGAACCTGACTGCGCAGTTGCTCTACGACACAGAGATACACGACAAGCTCAGGCTGAAGGAGACACTCGCCCTCGGCCTGACCTACAAGTTCATCTAGCGCCGTCTGCCGGACTCGGCTACGCGGCGAGGGTTTCCCCTCGCCGCGTCCTGCTCAGGCGAAGTCAGAGGCCCGCAGCTCGAGGTTCAAGGCAGAAGTGCCGTCCTTGCCCGCTTGGTGCCTTGGTGTCTTGGTGGTGGCCGGGCTTGGGACACGATCCGAAATCCGAGGAGGATTTCGGTCATGTCCCGCGCGCTTCTGTCCTCCTTGCCGCATGTCAGAACTGTCGCTATGATGTGGCATGAAAGGCCGGATAGAACTGGAACTGCACGAGCCGAACCAGCTCTTCAACTCCATGGACCCATCGCCGTTCGTCGACAAAGACCTGGACGGCGACGCCGAGGAGTTCATCCTCAACTGGGCGCAGGAGTATTCGCACGGCGAGCCGCTTTCGCTCACGATTCACCTCGAGCACATGCCCGACAAGGACCCGTCCGCCTGGATGACCGAAGCCGTGCACAACTTCTTCGCCTACCGGGCCAAGCTGAACCGGCTGGCGTTTCGGCGCCTGATGGAGGACGGCCGGACCAGCTTACTCGTCGGCCTCGCGTTTCTTACCGCATGCCTGGCGGTGCGAAACCTGGTCCTCGGGAATGCGGCCGGCGCGGGCACGGGTATCGCGCGCGAGAGCCTGACCATTGCCGGGTGGGTAGCGATGTGGCGGCCGGTGCAGATCTACCTCCACGAATGGTGGCCGCTCTGGCGCCGGGGACGGGTCCTCGGCCGGCTCAGCGCCATGCCCGTCCACGTGGTCCAGAAGAAACCGGGAACCGGCTTCGGGACCCCGGGGGAGATTCACGAATGAACCCACGCTCCACGGATACTCAGGAATCCGAGATTCGTCGTTCGTCACTCGTCACTCGTCGTTTCCTCTGGGGCCCGCGGTTCTGGTTCATCGTTACGGCCGTGCTCGCCCTGGCGCTCGACCAGCTCACCAAGTGGCTGGTTCTACGGTACGAGACTCTGCACGTGCCGCACCAGTTGCTCGGCGATGCGCTCAGGGTCTCCCTGACGATGAACCCGCGGGGTTTATTCGGCCTGTCGTATGGTCCGGTCTGGATGCACTACGTCCTGCCGATTCTGGTTGTCATCGTCGTCATCGTCATCGGCCTGCGGAGCTCGGATCGCTGGTTCGGCATCGCCCTGGGGATGATTCTCGGCGGGGGCGTAGGCAACAATCTCATCGACCGGGTCCGCTTCGGCTCGGTCGTCGACTTCATCGACATGGGAATCGGTAACACCCGCTGGTACACCTACAACCTTGCCGACGCGTTCGCGGTGGCCGGAGTCATCATGATCCTCGCCCACGAGTTCCTCGGCTGGGGGAAGAACAGACCCATGGCCGAGGGTCCGAAGTCAACCCCAGTTCCGCCCGTTTCCGGACAGAGCTAGCCGCTCAGAACCTCACGGCTCCATCGGCTCGGATCCAAGCCGAGGCTCATCAACGAACGTTCGCAGCCGGCGCAGTCGGGTCTTGCGAAGCATGCGGCGAAGCACGGGTCGAAGCACCGGCAGACGTGTCGTAGGCTGCGTGGTGCGTCGCGTCGGTCGATTCGTCGGTGACTGGATCGTGAGCTGCATCGCAAGCTGCATCCGACGTTGCGTACTGCGTTGCACCGCGCGTTGCTTGCGAAGATGCTCAAGTCGTCGCTCCAGTTGTCGCTCGGTTCGTTGCTCGCGTCGATTCTTGCGGACAAGCTCCGGCAGTTCCATGGGTCGTCGCGTGCCAAGTTCCATTGGTGGAAGCTACCCACCAGGCGGCCTGTGGGCCGTCCACTCCCCGGCAGAATTGTGGTCGGGAACGGCCGGACCACTACTAATGGTGTGTGCGCTATTGGCTAGACGTGAACAAGACGCGTCGCGACCATTCTTTAGTCCCCGGTCCATGGTCTTTCGTCAACACCGCCGCTAAGTCATTGTCTTTCAGTCCCTTCCGCAGTTCTGACTTCTAGCTTCTGACATCTGACTTCTGACTTCGTCTGCGTGCAACTACCATCCCCTGGACGGTAGGGGGAGCTCTTGCCCCTTGTGCAGCCCTCGCTCCGGGACTCGCAGCGGCTACCACAACGGCGCATGGAACGACTACCGCTCAACCCTCCGGAACGGCATCCGGTCCGGCTCTCGCTACAGCCGCTGCTCATCCAGTCGCAACGGCGTCCGCAACAGGTGGGTCAAGTCCGGATTCTCCTGTAAAATCCATCTCAGGCTGTCAGTTTTTGGCCGGTGGTCCGAAGGCTGGACTCCCTTTTCTGTTCGGCCATTCCCAGCGCCCGTCTGAGCGTATCCAACTGCTCGA
>VGIR01000164.1 GCA_016867815.1 candidate division WOR-3 bacterium
ATTGAGTTGGCAAGGAATGAGACTGGCAGGCAGAGCGTAGTCTACCTGTCTGAGATTGCCGAGGGGCTTGGGACACGATCCGATTCCTCGACGGAATCAGTCATGTCCCGCGCCGCGGCGGTCGTGGCGCATCCCCTGGACGGGCGCATCAAGCACGCAAGACGGGCGTGCGATGCGGCAGGTGCTTTGCTGATTGACGACGAGGCGGGCATCGGGCCCGGGGCAACTGGTCGCATGCTCGCCATCGAGCTGTCCGACGTCAGGCCGGATATCTACGTACTGGCGAGAGGCTGGGCAGCCGGCTTGCCATTCGGTGCCTGCGTTACTGGGAACTCCAACCTGTGCTGGAAGAACTCGACCGCTGGGAACCCGATTGGCGGCGCGGTTGCGCTTGAGGTCATTCGCCTGCTTGAGGTCGGATTGCTTGAGCAGGGCCGGAAGCTGGCTGCGTATCTTGAGAAGAGGTTCGGCGCCCTGTCCAGCCCGAAGCTAGAGCCCGAGCTCTGGGGCGTCGGGCTGGTGCGGACCATTGTGCTTCGCAAAGGCAATGACGTGGCCGTGGGTCTGGTTCAGAAGTGCCGCGAACTTGGCCTGTTGCTTCACGCGCTGTCTGCTGACAAGGTCGCGGTCAGGCCGCCCCTGGTCGCGACGGAAAAGGACGTTGCCTTCGCCGCCGAGGTCATCGGCAAGGTCCTTGCCGGTTTCGATAAGAGGGCATGAGCGCCGGAAAGCTCTCGGTTCCGGGTCGTTTCTTCACGACGGTGAAGGAGTACGGCCTCCTGCCCGAAGGCTCGGGCGTCCTCGCCGCGGTCTCGGGCGGCGCCGATTCGGTCTGCCTGCTTGATCTGCTGCGGCTGGCACAGCCCCGGCTCAAGCTCAGCATGGCGGCGTTCCACCTCAACCACGGCCTGCGTGCGACGGCGACGCGAGACGAGGGGTTTGTCAGCAAGCTCTGCCGTGATTGGGGAGTCGACCTCGAGGTCGAGCGAACTGACGTGGCCGGATACGCCAAGCGGCACAAGCTGGGCATCGAGGAGGCGGGGCGCGAGCTGCGCTACCGACACATGATCCGCGTGGCGCGGAAGCGGAAGTGCGACTTTGTCGCGCTGGGCCACACTGCCAACGACAACCTCGAGACGATACTCCTGAACCTGGCGCGTGGGGCTGGGCCGCGCGGGTTGGCCGGCATTCCGGTGACCAGGAAAGCGGGTTTCTGCCACAAAGGCACGAAGGCACAAAGGGACTCCGACGTCACCTTCGTGCGGCCGTTGATTGACATTGAACGCGGGGCGCTGGAGCAGCATCTGCGGGCGCGGGGCATCGGGTGGGTCGAGGACGAGTCGAATGAAGACGTGAAGTACCGTCGAAACCTCCTCAGGCGTGAGGTCGTGCCGGTACTCGTCCGGCTTAATCCAAACGTTGTGGCCAATGCCCGGAGGGCGGCACAATTGCTGGCTGAGGAGGGTGAGCTCCTCGATGGGCTGGCAAAGGAGGCAGTCGGCGAGGCAGCAGAGACGGACGAGAGCGGCGTTCGGATTGACATACTTAAGTTCAAGGATTATAATGACGTTCTGAAACGGCGGGTTCTGAAACTCGTCCTCCCCGAGCTGGATTCGCAGGCCGTGGAGGGAGTACTTGAGTTCTGCAATCGCGACACTGGCGGGAGGCTGGCTTTGACCTGCGGCGTGCGGGCGCACAGGCGCCGGGGGATGATTGAATTTGAGCGCAGCTAAGGAGACTCTTGAGAATGATGCCTGACAAGACCCAACGGAATCGGTTCCTCGGGCCGCTGGCCGTATGGCTGCTCGTCTTTCTGGCCGCGTGGGCCGCGTGGAACTTCTTCGCCGGCAGGCGGGGGACCCGCGTCGCAATCGACTACTCCGATTTCACCACTCAGTTGCAGGCGGGGAATATTGACGCCGTCACTATGGTCGAGCGCGACCTGAGCGGTTCCCTCAAGCAGGAGGCCGAGACCGCAACTCCACGCGGCACGGTCAGGTACAGGGAGTTCCGGACCTACATGCCGGATGACCCGCAGCTCGTGACCCAGTTGCGCGAGGCCAACGTGAAGATCGTGGCGAAGGCGCCGTCGCAGTGGACCACTATCCTGATCAACCTGTTGCCCTGGGTGTTGATACTGGTCGTCTGGCTGCTCTTCATGAGGAGGATGTCGTCCGGGCAGGACCGTGCCTTTACCTTTGGCAAGTCACGGGCCAAGCCTATGGCTTCGGACCGACCCAAGATTACGTTCAACGATGTCGCCGGGGTACCGGAGGCCAAGGAGGAGCTGAAGGAGATTATCGCCTTCCTGAAGGCGCCGCACAAGTTCCAGAAGCTCGGCGGCAGAATCCCCAAGGGCGTGCTGCTCGTCGGTCCGACCGGGACCGGCAAGACGCTCCTCGCCAAGGCGGTGGCGGGCGAGGCGGGCGTGCCGTTCCTCTCCATTTCCGGGTCGGACTTCGTGGAGATGTTCGTCGGCGTTGGCGCGGCCAGGGTGCGTGACCTGTTTGAGCAGAGCAAGCGGAACGCGCCCTGCATCGTGTTCATCGACGAGATCGACGCGGTCGGCAGGCAGCGCGGCGCCGGGCTGGGCGGCGGCCACGACGAGCGCGAGCAGACGCTGAACCAGTTGCTGGTCGAGATGGATGGGTTTGAGACGCAGGACGGTGTCATTATCATGGCCGCGACCAACCGGCCCGACATTCTCGACCACGCCCTGCTGCGGCCGGGCCGGTTCGACCGACAGATATCAGTTGACCGGCCGGACGTGGTCGGCCGCGAGGAGATTCTGAAGGTCCACGTCCGCAAGATTACGATGGCGCCGGACGTCAACCTGAACGTGCTCGCGCGCGGCACTCCGGGTTTCTCCGGTGCGGACCTGGCGAACATGGTGAACGAGGCGGCGCTGCTCGCGGCGCGAAGGGCGCGGGCTGCGGTGACGATGCAGGATTTCGAGGACTCAAAGGACAAGGTACTGATGGGCGTGGAGCGCAGGAGCCTGCTCATCAGCGAGCCGGAGAAGCGCTGGATCGCCTACCACGAGGCAGGACACACTCTGGTGGCGAGAATGATCCCGGGTACCGACCCGGTGCACAAAGTCACCATCATCCCGCGCGGCCAGGCTCTCGGTCTGACCCAGCGCCTCCCGCTGGACGACAAGCGGATCTACTCGCGCGCGTACTGCCTCGACCAACTGGCCATAATGCTTGCAGGCCGGGCCGCCGAGCAGCTGGTGTTCTCTGACCTCTCGACCGGGGCGCACAACGACATCGAAAACGCGACCATCCTGGCGCGCAAGATGGTCTGCGAGTGGGGCATGAGTGAGAAGGTCGGGCCGCTCACGTTCGGGTCGCCAAGCGAGGAGGTCTTCCTGGGACGCGAGCTGGGTATGCGCCGGACCTTCTCCGAAGATACCGCCCACACGATCGACAGCGAGATCCGCAGGATAATCGACGAGCAGTCGGACCGTGCGCACGACATCGTGACCAGCCACCGGGAGATGCTGGACGCACTGGCCAGGGCGTTGCTGGAACGCGAAACGCTGAACGGCGAAGATATCGACCGGGTGATGGGCATTGGTCCATCTGAGCCGCAGCCGGCGGAGACGGCTCCAGCTCAGTAGCAGCTCATGAAGGAGGCGACCATGTCTTTCTCGGGGTGCATTACAGCCCTCGTAACGCCGTTCAGAGGCACGAGGCTTGACCTTGCAGGCCTGCGTGAGAACGTCCGGTTTCAGATCAAGAACCGCGTCCGCGGTCTACTGGTCAA
>VGIR01000165.1 GCA_016867815.1 candidate division WOR-3 bacterium
AAGTTCGTTGTACCCGTCGTTGTTGATGTCGTACACCGTGCTTACGAGCGACCGAAACCCAGCGTGGTCGCTATCCCAGTGCCAGACCTCTTGCAGTTGGTCGTTCCCGGTGGCCTTGTACACCTTGATGATGTCCGGCGTGGTCCAGATGCACTCGTCGATTCCGTCGGCATCGATGTCCCCGCACTCGCTGATTCGACCCCAGTTGGTGCCTGAGAACCAGACCGAGTCCACCAGCGTGCGGTGGTACGCGTCACTGCCAACCTGGTCAGCTTCCCACATGTAGAGATACATCTTCCCGCGCGGAACATTCTCGTAGGCTACGTAGAACTCGGGCTTGCCGTCGCCGTCGATGTCGTTGGTCGTGAACAGGTCCGCACCGTTCGGTTGCCAGACCGTGTCCTGGTACACGACCTCGTACTGGTCATCGCCGGTACACTCCCAGACAGACATCGTGCCGGAACTACCCAGCGAGGCGGAAGCGAAGTTCATCTTCCCGTCCACGTCGAAGTCGCCGTAGGTCGACCTGTAACACGCATGCAGGCTGTCTTGCCACACCAGTTCGTTCCGGTTGTTGCCCGTGTTCTCCCAGACCCAGTTCGTGTAGAGGACGATCTCACTGTGCCCATCCTGGTCGAGGTCGGGCGGCAAGTAGGTTGGCACAGGAATAGCCATGTTCTGGGCGTAGCGGTAGTACCAGGAAAGAGAGCAAGGATAGCTGAAGCTGTCAGGGCTTTCCAGCGTCATCAGGATGTCATAGAACACGCCGCCACCCACTTCCTCTGTGCCAATGCATGCTAAATCAGTCAGACCATCGTCGTCGATGTCACCGGCAGCGAAGGGAAGTGAGTTCCCGGTCGTTATTCCCGGTGGCGGCGGATCGGCCCCGGTGACAGCATATGCAAGCGAGAACCGGTTCCATCCTTGGTGTTCCCAGACTTCTCTTCGTAGCGGATCGCTAGGGTACACCGTACCAGTGTAGAAGATCATCTCTGGCAAAGTATCGCGGTCACTATCGCAGCAGACCACGCGGCCTTCAGAACCATGGTGTAAGCCTGATGGGGCCTGCGCGACTCTCCTCATACTGCTTGCGCCGAGAACGGCCATGCACCCGGCAAGGACCGAGAGAAAACGTCTGACCACGAGAGGGAGCGGGGAGGCGCTTGGTGCCTCCCCGCTGCTCCTGTTCTATCTGACGAGCGTCAAGCGTTCAGTCGAAACTGCACCACCTGCAGACAGGCGTACGAAGTACGCGCCTGCAGGTACCGCGTGACCGCGGCTATCAGTGCCGTCCCAGCGTGCGACGTGCACGCCTGCTGGACGCGAGCCGGACTCCAGCCCGCGCACAAGTCGTCCTGAAGCATCACACACGGTCAGGAAGACAGACCCCGGGCACGCAAGTTCGTAGCTGATAGACGTCGCTCCGGCAGACATGCTAGGCGCGCAACTACACAGACGGGCAGCGGACTTGCCAGTCGTGCCGGCGTTCTGGGAACCCTCTCCATTTCCTGATCTGTCTTCTATCTGAAGCAATCTGAGTTCGGCCAGTGCGACATAATCACCAGTCACTCGGCCCAGATCGACTACAATCCGCGCGTCACTCTTGTATGTCTTCTCCGGGATCTTCAGCCATACTGTGTCAGGAACGCCCGGCGTGGTCTTCACCAGAGTCCATGAGCCCGAGTCACAGCGGACTCTTGCGCTCCACGACTCATTGCCCTCGTGATAAAGGACCGCGCAGAGCCTGTAGTTCTGACGTGGATTCATGTAAGGCAACTGATATCTCAGGGTTGAAGCACTTGTGTCTACATCCCATGTTCCTAGCATGGCGTACCCACCGCGAGACAGGCAGTACGGAGACTGCAGGGACTGCCCCAGTTCGGCTGCATAGTACAAGAATGGCTCATAGCCGTGGTGGGAACCAGGTCCGAGTCCCTTCCCGAACGACGGGGCGTAGTAGTTCACTCCAAACCTGACCTCAAACAGGGGAGTCAACTGGTCCACCATCTCAGTCCACACCGCGCTGCACTTGAACTGCACAGTGCCCGGTACCCAGTAACCGTCCGCGTGTGGATAGCGTGACGGCAGGTCTGACTGGTAGAATGACCGCGCGCTTGGCTCAGCCAGGTATCTCACCCATATGTCGGAGCGGCCCTCCAACAGGACGTCCTCCTGCCACACAGTTGCGAAGCTTGTCGTCATGACCGGGAAGTCCGACTCCCAGTCCGGCGTTCTGCTTTCGTTGGACGGGTCACGCCACAGGTTCACGGGGTTTCCCAGCCAGCGCGCACGACGCCAGACGTCACCATGGAGACTGCTGTCGCTGGGTCCATGCCAGACACAGAAGACCGAGTCACCGTAGACCTCCATTGATGGATTCGAGGCGGGCTCCGTGACGGGCAGTTGCATAGGGTCGGACGATGAGATCTGCACCTGCGTCGACCACGTCGAGTTCATGCGCCTTCTGTAGATGACACTCTGATTCCTGATCCAGCAGACATTGACGATGCTTCCGGGGTTCACGACTACCGACGGACCATAGCAGTTCGTCGTTCCGGCCGCATCTACGACTTCCGGCATGGACACGCTGTATTGCGTCAAGCTGTTGAAATACACGTAGTTGAAAGGTGGCACGGTGCTGGTATAGACCGGGTAGGCCACGTAGGAAATCGCGGACGGAGACGACGCGACAACGTCCGCTGCTATTGAGGGCGCGCCGGCGCTCACACCACCGCCACTCGGGAACACAACGGCCAGATCCCAGCCTCCTGTCGGCGCGATTCTGATGGCACGCATGATGCTGCCATCCAACGTCTGATAGACTATCCACGGGGACTGAGGGTTGCCTCCCACCACCTCATTCAAGGTAATGGCCGGGTACTTGCCAAGTCCGACCATTTCGGGGCCAGACCAAGTAGCTCCGTCATCTGTGGATTGAGAGTAGAGAACTGTGTCACCGCTGTTGAATACCACGTGAAAGTTGTCGGTGTTCGGTGCGCGCATGAGCTTCCGCCCAGAGTTGGGATAGGTTGCCCTCGGATCGCCCAACTGGGCTATCGTTGACGCATTCACGGCAGTGGCCGCGAGCAGTGCGGCCACAAAAAACGCTGTGACTGCAGTGCCATGCGCCCTGGCTCTCTGTTGCGGACGTGCACGGCCCTTCATCTTGCCTCCTGTGTAGTGTCCGGCCAACTGGTCCTCAACCGCTGGGTGTCAAGAGGACTGCGGCGGCGAAGCCCCTCGCTTCACCGCTCTCGGAATCCCCTATCACCCGGATTGTAGCCCGTCGTTTTCCGAAGTCAAGCACACCTGTAAGGACCTGTCTGAGGCGACCCGGCCAGCCCCGATTCCGACCTGCCTTCGGAGTGCTGTCGGGCCGCTCTGAGTCCGGGTCCCGGATGGGCGTGCTTTGTCTGCCGGTTCTGGTCGGTTCCATCTGCAATCGGGAGCGACGTTCGCGTCGCCGTTCGGTCGCACC
This sequence comes from candidate division WOR-3 bacterium, assembly GCA_016867815.1. Classification (NCBI taxonomy): domain Bacteria; kingdom Pseudomonadati; phylum Caldifarciminota; species Caldifarciminota bacterium. The sequence goes on from VGIR01000165.1 coordinate 3,479, forward strand.
CTGATGACCGAAGAGGCGGGCTTGCGCCCGCCCCTGCTCGCATTCGGCTGTTCTCTACTCTCGACTCTCCATTCTCGCGCGCTAGCGCGCCACCACCGCCTTCTTCACCGACCGGAATCCCGGCGTGTCGAGACGGTAGAAGTAGACACCGCGCGGCACCTGCCTGCCACGGCTGTCCTTGGCGTCCCAGCTTACCGAG
>VGIR01000166.1 GCA_016867815.1 candidate division WOR-3 bacterium
AAATCTCACGCACGTTCCGTCTCATCTCTCTCCATCTCCGCGGAGCAATTCCCGCTGACCGTCTTACCTCTCTCAGGGGGTCACCATGTACCCAGGCCAGAACTGCTGCGGAGGCAAAACCCGAAGCTCGAAGTACGAATGACGATTGAAACCCGAAGTCCGAACTCCCAGTTGGTCATTGCCGCCATTCGAGCTTCAATCGGAATTCAGGCTTCGTCATTCGTGCTTTGCCCTTTGGTCGTCTTGATTCTTCTGGCCGGTGTGATAACGTGTATGTCTGATGAGACCCGTAACCGTAGTCGCCATCGGTGGCAACTCACTGATCCGGTCGAAGGACAAAAGCTCGTTTGCCGACCAACTGGCGACGACCGCTGAAACGTGCCGTTCCATAGCCGACGTCGCTGAGGCTGGGCACGACATCGTAGTCACGCACGGCAACGGCCCGCAGGTCGGATTCATCCTCATCCGGTCACATCTTGCCCGGAACCGGTTGCCCGAGGTACCACTCGACGCGTGCAACGCCCAGACACAGGCCGAAATCGGCTACATGATTCAGCAGTCACTCGACAACGAATTCAAGCGGCGGAGCATCGGAAGGCCGGTGGTTACCCTGGTGACGCAAGTGGTAGTCGATGCGGCCGACCCGGCATTCCGCGAGCCATCCAAGCCGGTGGGGCCGTTCTACACGAAGGGCGAGGCTGCCAGGCTGGAGAAGGAACTCGGGTGGGTTCTGCGCGAGGACGCTGGTCGTGGCTTCAGGCGGCTTGTTCCCTCACCGCGACCGATCAGCGTCGTAGAGATGACGGAGGTCGAATCCCTCCTTGGCTCGGGGGCTGTGGTCATCGCCTGCGGCGGCGGCGGGATACCGGTGGTGCGCGACAATGGAACGCTGAAGGGTGTTGCGGCGGTGATAGACAAGGACCTGGCTTCAAGCCTCTTGGCCGGCGACATCGGAGCCGAGAGACTGGTGATCTCCACGGCTGTGGAGCACGTCTGTTTGAACTACGGCCAGGCAAACCAAACCCCACTGGGATTCGTCTCAGCACTGGATGTGAAGAACCACCTTGCCGCCAGGCAGTTTCCGGCCGGCAGTATGGGTCCGAAGATCGAGGCGGCACTCGACTTCCTGCAGAGGGGTGGAAAAGAGGTCGTCATCACCGATCCGGGCCACCTTGCCGAGGCGATGGCGGGCAAGGCCGGAACGCATATCACAGGCTAAACTCGAATGACGAAGCTCGAAACCCGATTGGAGCTCGAATGCAGACAAGATGACGGATTGGGGTATTCGTGCTTGCATCGTCCGTCGGATTTCCGAGTTCGAGCTTTCGCGCGACTGAGCCCGTGGAGTGCAATCATGGTCACAGTCCTGGCGACCTTCGCATCCGTGCATGCACAGACCATGACCATGATACCGATGGACCTGAGCCAGACCGATCATCTAAGGGCCTACGGTGTCATCCACCGGCTGCTGCAACGCGGGCAGAAGGTGGAGTGGTTGCTCAACTACCGGGGTGGGTCATTCCTGTTTCAACCGGAGCAGCAGGCGGTGCGAGAGTGCAAGCTCAACGGCGTGGTCTACCAGACGGTCGGGGCAAGTGAGGTGGTGCAGATACGTTCAACTGTCGCGACGAGCAACATGGAATCGGTTACGCTGGAACGTCCGACCAAGCTCGCTGTGTATGCGCCACCCACCGTTGACCCGTGGGACGACGCCGTGCGACTGGTACTCGACTACGCAGGTATCAGCTACGATGTGGTATGGGACAAGGAGGCAGTCACCGGCAAGCTGGCTCAGTATGACTGGCTTCACCTGCACCATGAAGACTTCACCGGCCAGTACGGCAAGTTCTACGCATCGTATCAGACTCAGCCGTGGTATCAGAGAGATGTCGCTATCAGCACCAAGACGGCAGCCGAGTTGGGCTACAAGAAAGTCAGCGGGCTGAAACTGGCAATCACCCAGCTGATACGCCAGTACGTGACCGACGGCGGGATGCTCTTTGCCATGTGTTCGGCAACCGACACCCCGGACATCGCCTGGGCAGCCCGCAATACTGATATCTGCAGCGCGGTCTTCGATGGTGATGGCGTTGACCCGACCTATGGGTCGAAGCTCGACTTCAAGGGTTGCCTCGCCTTCGAGGGATTCAACCTGATGACCGATCCTTCTGTCTATGAGCACTCGGACATCGATACCTACAATGAAGCGACGGCGCGGGGTCCGGATGTCTACTTCTCGCTGTTCGACTTCTCAGCCAAGTATGACCCGGTGCCGTGCATGCTCGTTCAGGACCACGTCGGGTTGGTCAAGGAGTTCCTGGGACAGAATTGCGGCTTCCGACGGACCAAGGTCAAGAAAGATGTGCTGGTGCTGGCCGAGGTTGCCAATACCGAGGAACTCAAATACATTCACGGCAACTTCGGCAAAGGCACGTTCACGTTTCTGGGTGGGCATGACCCCGAGGATTTTGCACACCGGATCGGCGATCCGCCGACCGACCTGTCACTTCACAAGAACTCGCCCGGGTACCGGCTGATACTGAACAACGTCCTCTTTCCGGCCGCGGAGAAGAAGCCGCTCAAGACATGAGTGGTCCAGTGGTCAAGTACTCCAGTGGTCCAGTGAAGGAGCCCGGGACACTTGACCACTCGTTCACCAGACCACTGGATCACTATCCTTCCTGACATGTGCCTTGCTGTTCCGCTCAAGCTGGTGTCGGTCAACGGCAACGACGCTGTCGGCGAGGTCGGAGGCATCCAGCGCGAGGTGTCAATCATGATGACGCCGGACGTGAAGGTTGGGGACTACGTCATCGTCCATGCCGGGTTCGCCATCCAGGTGCTTGACCAGAAGGAGGCCGAGGAGAACCTTGAACTCCTCAGGCAGATTGGGGAGACGGCCGAAGCGATGCAGGAAGATGCCCGAAGCCGGCGCAAGGCCGGCAGGTCCGTCTGACTTCTAAGTCCCGGCGAAGAACCGCCGCACCGCGTCGACAACCGATTTCTGCTGCTCGTCCGTGAGGCTCGGACGGATGGGCAGAGTGATCACTTCGCTGCAGGCGTGCTCGGTCTCAGGCAGAGGTGGGAACGGGCCGAGGGCCGAGGCAGCTGGTTCCATGTGCGCCGGTAGTCGGTAGTAGTCGCCGCTCCCAATCCCTTGCTCCAGCAGGAACTGCCTGAGCGCATCGCGGCGGTCGCTCCTGACTGCGTATTGGTGGTAGTTTGACGTGCAGCCTGCGGCCCCGCGCACTCTTGGGACCTCGGGCGGCAGCTCCGCATCGTAGCGAGCCGCAAGCTCACGACGCCGCGCCAGTTCTGCGTCCAGATGTCCGAGTTTGAGATGAAGGAAGGCGGCTTGAAGCTCGTCCAGGTGCGAGTTGTATCCGAGGCAGGAGTGGCGCCCGTTCGCATCCCGGCCATGAGATCGGAGCTGCCGCAGCGAGTCTGCCCGTTCCTCGTTCGATAGCACAATCGCTCCCGCATCCCCCAGCGCACTGAGGTTCTTGGTGGCGTAGAAGCTGAA
>VGIR01000167.1 GCA_016867815.1 candidate division WOR-3 bacterium
TCGACGAATGGAACACTGGAGCGCGATACATAACACGTTCAAGTTCTTCGGTTTGGGTATGCCGCCGAAGATGGAAGAGCTTGACGGCTCGTATACGTGGAAGCGGCGGCTGTCTCTCCTCAGACAGGCGCGCACTGCCTGTGAGAGAGTTGGGTCTCGACCCGACTTGGGTGGGTTGTCACACGCGGCTGTTGATTCCGCACTGCGAGTCATCCTAGATGATGCATATGAACCAAGGCAGCAGCCAGTTCTCGAACCCGCGGGGGACGCGAAAGACGCAGGCGTATGACGCAGCACGAGCACAATGCGGAACAGGCATTTGCTCTGTTCACGGACTGCATCGCGTCGGCAGCTGAAGGCATCGGCGCGGCCTGCGTGCAGTACCGGATGTTCGGTCGCAAGGACGACGCGGGGTCTGCGTGTGACGTGCAAGAGAGCAGTGCAGCATGCGGTGTAGAACACGGGGAGGGTGGATGAGAAGGAGACCCATGAGGCCTCGCAGTCGCCAAGATTCTGTGGCGGGTCAAACGACGTTCGCAGACTTCATGAAGCTCGAGTACGAGCACATGGTTGATGCTCACATGAATGCGACTGACAAGCTCACGTCGTTCTTCCGTTACATGCTGCTCATCTACTCTGCTCCACTTCTATTGCTCGCGCGAACGGATGAACTACACAAGTGGTCACCATGGGTTTTCACCGCGATCGCCTTGGTTGGCTTTGCGGTAACCATGTATATGTCGAAGCTACGATTCGAGACGCTGCTCTACGCAAGAACAGTCAATGGCGTGCGGAGGTACTTCTTGGATCGTTACGACGACCTTGACTTCGTGGAAAGCAGTGAATACCGAGTCCTCCCGTCACAGAAGTCCATACCGCCGTTTGCCGACCTCGGGCAGTTCAGCTGGATAATTGTAGCCGCCGGCTTCGTGAACAGCGTCTACCTCTACTTAGGCCTGTCCAGTTCCGACAAACTCCTGGCGATGACGTCCTGGCTAGCCGGCCTCTATGTCGAAGCCGGAATCGTGCGCGCGGCAACGATAAGCCCTGGCTTGGTTCTGAAGCTGGTCGGTGCGCAACTGGCTTTGCTCTACTTCTGGCTGCATCGCCTAAGCTTCGATCAACTGGCGCGGCACGAAGAGGGAGGCATGACCTTCTTCAATCACGCAGTTGGCGTGGACATAGACGGCGTTCTCAACGAGCACTGCCAGCAGTTCTGCAAGGTACTGAAGAAACTAACGAAGAAGAGCATTCGCCCGGAGCAAATCACGCGCATGCCGGTTCGCTATGCAGGCATTGGCGTAACGGAGGAAGACGAAAGAACGGTATTCGAATCGAAGGAATACTGGACGACAATGCCTCCGAAGGCGGGTGCCGCGACTGAGTTGGGGCGCATAAGAGACCAACTCGGGTTCCAAGTACATGCCTTCACCTGGCGACCATGGAGAGTCAAGCGCTTCTGGAGTATTAGGATGGGCACCCGGAGATGGCTCTCCAAGAACAGTTTCCGTTTTGACAGCTTGACGTTCGAGAAAGGAAACCTTGGGGAGCCGGTCGGCATGAAGGCTGCGCTCTACCGCAGCCGGTTCTACATCAGCAAATCCAGGAGAATACAGTTTTTCGTCGAGGACGACCTGGACAAGGCGCGCTCACTCTCCAATATCTGCCGAGCAGTCTTCCTTATGGACCAGCCATACAACTACACGGGCCGACTTCCTCACAACGTCATCCGTGTTCGCAAATGGCAAGAGATCTACGATGCTCTCAAGCAGCTCTGCTAGCCGCAGAGGGGAATGAGGGTCAACGCCTGCCAGGGTCGAGGGCGATGTCCCTGAACCGGAGGGGATTTCGGAAGGGATTTCGGGAACACGTCCGTGATTCAATCCGAAGCGCGAGTTGGCAGAGGCAGACGGTAGTGGCGAGATGTCGTCTCGTAAGTAAGGAGGTGCAGTGACCGACAGGAGCAAAGGGGGGAGGCATTTCAAGACTGGGCGGACGACCGCAGGCATGCGTTCCGGACTCGTCTTTCTCCGAGAGGAACAGTGTGCTCGCTGCGGCCGAACTGTGAAGGTCTTCCTCATGCCCGGGGGGCCCAAGCAGCGAGGGGTGGAGGAGTTTCGCGATGAGAACGGCAAGACAGTGCATCGGTGCTAACCACGTGTGAGCGGCACGACCTGGGGGAAGGCTGTACGCGGTTCATCGGCGCGGCAGCGGGCCGTTTGACATCCGTTCACGCAAGTCCTAGAATCCTCCTTGGCCGGATCGAATCCGTCGTTGACGGAGGAGGCAGGCCGGGGCGGGCCGAGCCCGCGCCGCTGACCGGTTCGCCGCCGAGCCTGCGGTCTGGCCGAGGTGGTTGAGTCATACTGTCCGTGACCTGAAACGGGAGGAGAAATGAGGAGAAACGTGTTCGCAGTCCTGCTGGCCGTCGCCGCCGTGGCGCTGGCGGCCAAGCCCGCCGGGAATGGTGTGCTTCCGGCGCTGCCATACGACCCGGCGACGACTTGCATCGGCCCGGCCCTGCCCGCTGATGCCGACCCGCGGGTGGCGGCGATCCGCGCCGAGCAGAACCAGGCCGCGGCGCGGGGCGACAAGGCGCTGGCGCGCGAGCTGGAGTCGAAACTGCAGGCGATTTACCTGGAACACCAGCCCGCGCCCGGCTCCGCCGAGAACGCGGTCAGGCTCGTTTCGCGGCCCGGGGAGTCGTCCTTCGACCTGCCGGACGCGCTCATCGATACCGGTATCATCTGGGCAACCGCTGCCGACTACGAGATTGACGGTACGATGTGGGTGGCCTATTCGAAGTACTCGCCGGATTCATCCGTCACCATCGTACGCTCGGTGGACCACGGCACGACCTGGGAGTGGGTGCAGGGGTTCTACACTGTGCCGACCAGTCTCGTCGAACACCTGGGCATAGTCGTCGGCCAGGGCGACTCGGGATTCGTGTACGTGTTCCTCGTCCACCCAGACAATGACGGCGACATGATTTGCGTCCGGTTCAACAGGAATGGCTCCGGCCAAGTCAACTCCTGGGTGAAGTCGGGCACCGATACCATCAACAACTTCCGGGTCTGCCGCGACTACTCGGGAGACAACTACGGGCTCTACTGCGTGGCCGGCGACGACGACCATACGCAAGAAATGGACGACTTCCTGCTCCGCTCGCTGGACTACGGCAAGACCTGGGCGGTCACGAATACGTTCCGCTACGCCAGCGACGGTTCGTATCAAGCCGGCGCCGGGTCCTACCTTTACATGTCCGGCCGGCCGGGATTCAGCCCGCACAACGGCCAACTCGGTATCTTGGTGAACCCGGCCTGGGGCGCTATGGATAGCTGGCGCGAGGTGAGTGTGGCACCAGACACGTTCATGGTTATGGACCCGGTGATAGCGCCCTCTTTCGTGACGCCGCCGGAGAGCGCCGCAATCTGGACGCTCTACAGCCACAACTACGAAGGAACCGGGGACTGGGACATGCTGT
>VGIR01000168.1 GCA_016867815.1 candidate division WOR-3 bacterium
AACGGCGGAGGCAACTCAGTGACCGTGATCGACGGCACGGCCGACTCAGTTGTGGCGACCATCAACGTGGGTGCGGGTCCGCAGGGGTTTTGCCTGAATCCGGCGCAGGACCTCGTGTACGTGGCGAACTCTGGGAGTTCCAGCATCTCGGTCATCCGCACCTCGCCGCCCGGGGTCGAGGAAATGCCGAACGCCGAAGTGCCAGTAGCGAATCCCGATCCGACGGTTCTGCGCTGCAACCTGCATCTGCCTCTGGCTTCGGGCGTTGAGCGTATGGCGTCAAGCGTGTTGTTGGCCGCCACGGGACGAAAGGTCCTGAACCTGAAGCCGGGAGAGAATGACATCAGCCATCTGGTCCCGGGAGTGTACTTCCTCCGCGGATCGATGACCGAAGACGGAAGACCGGGCGCCTCGGTTCGCAAAGTCGTGGTGACAAGGTAGGAGGAACGCATGACGCGTGGCACCAAGGACCGCGTTCGGGGCCGCTACTCCATTCCGACCATCCGGGCCGCCAAGGCCAAGGTGCTTCTGCGCGCGCTGGCACTGGGATCGCTGCTCGCTATGCCTACTCACGCTCAGTATCTTGAGACTACGATAGACCTGTGCCCTGGCGGCGTTGGCAGCGTGCTGCAGTTGGACTGCATCGCCGTCAACCCTGCAACCCACACGGTCTATGTCGGCGGAGATGGATGGGTCGCGGTGGTAGACGGAGCTGGCCTCTCCTTCGAGAAACGGATTCAAGTCGACAGCCGGTGCCGGGCCCTCGTCTACGTGCCGGCGAAGAACAAGCTGTATGTCGCGGGTTGGGGTAGTCCGCCGGACAGCGTGGTCTACGTCATCGACTGCGGTACGAACGAGGTGCTATCTCGCGTCCGCGTCGGCCTACGGCCCCATGCTCTCTGCTACGACTGGTTGGACAACAAGGTCTACTGCGCGAACTACTCCTCGAACACCGTTTCGGCAATCGATGTGTCCGGCGACAGCGTCGTTGCGACGATTCAGGTCGATAGTCAACCCCGGGCGCTCTGTTTCAATCCGGTTGACCGCAAGGTTTACTGCGCCAACTTCAAGTCCGCCTCAGTTACGGTCATAGGTGCGACTATGGACACCGTCGTGGCAACGGTCAACGTGGGGAACGGTCCCGTTTCCTTCTGCCACAACTCCCGAGACAACAAGGTGTACTGCGGGCGCGGATACTTGAGTGGGCACTTCACGGTAATCGACGGCGCGGCCGATACGGTTCTGGCCACGCTGCAAGTAGGAGGAGAACAGAATAGCATAGCCTACAGCCCGCTTACCGGCCGCGTCTACTGTACCAACGAGGGGGCTATTGTCGTCATAGACGGCGCTGGCGACAGCATCCGAGGGTCCTCGGCCGGGGGCTACCCTTGGCAGTCGGTGCTGTGCAACCCCGCAAACGGCAAACTCTACGCTGCGACGGATGATGGCCGCATGGGCGTCATCGATGGCGTCACCGATAGCCTTCTCGCGGTCTTCATCCTCCCTGACGACTCAAGACGGCTGGCGGTGGACCCGACCCTGAATCGCGTGTACGGGGCTTATGTGAACACGCCCTCGGTGGCGTGTGTGGACGGCGCGGGCGATTCGCTGCTGGCGGTGGTAAGAACGGGCGTGAAGCCCTTCAAGATCTGCTACAACCCGGTCGAGGACAAGCTCTACACAGTGAACCGCGACAACTGCGGTTCCGTATCGGTCGTCGACGCGGCGACAAACTCACTTCTCTCGACGATCCCAATGCACGGGTATCCATGGGAGGCCGCATGCGATTCCGCCAATGACAAGGTATTCGTTTCTCTCCGGTCCGGGCACGGAGGCGACTCCGGCGTTGTCGTGATTGACTGCCGCGCCGATGCAGTTGAGGCGGTGGCGTCCGTATGGGACGACCCAACGCGTCTGCTTGACTACCACCATGAGCCTGACAGGGAGTGCGCGCCCAACTCCAAAGTGTATTGCTCGCAAGTCCGCTTGAAAAGACACTCCGTGGCAGTGATAGATGCACGAACGGACAGCGTGCTGACGACCATCCCGTTCAACTGGGGCGCGCCCTACAAGATGGCCGTGAATCACAGCTATGACAAGCTATACGTGGCCAACTACGATGGCAATCAACTGGCCATTATCAGTTCAGCAACCGACTCTGTAGTCAAGCTCGTCCAAGTCTACGCCGGCCCAGGTTTCACGATTCACTACAACCCTGCGGCCGAGAAGCTCTACGCGTCTACCAACGGTATGTACTGTGGCTACGTGACCATTGTCAGCGGCCGCGATGACAGCATCATCAGAGTATTGGAGACTCCGTTCATCGGGATGGCGTGCCAGAGTCCCGCCAAGCCCGATGTATTCATGTATGGCACAGAGGGGGTCTTTGTGATTGACGGTCTGGGCGATTCGGTTCTGACTCGCATCTCGACGCCAAATCCGCAGTACTCTCTCGCCATGGAATGCGACATCGGGCACGACAAGGTCTATTGCAGCGTGGACAGCACTGTGGTGATCATTGACGCCCTCACGTACCGCGTGACCCGCACAATTCGAGTTGGCCAGTATCCGGGCGACATGGTCTGGGTCCCTAGGCATAGCCGGATGTTCGTTGCCAACATGAGAAGCTCTTCCATATCGGTAATCCGGGACACACCACTTGCGGTCGAAGAGCAACGGGCAGTCGCGACTGAGCCTTCACCGCCGACGGTGGTTCGGCGTAGCGTGCCACTGCGGTCCGCGACGACCGGCGACATCTGCGACGTGTCCGGACGCAGACTGAAGGTGCTGAATCCCGGTGCAAACAACATAGGCCATCTGGCACCGGGGGTGTACTTTGTCCGCGAGGAGCTTCCAGCCTCCAGCCACAAGCCAGCCGTGCGGAAGGTCGTCCTGACCAAGTAGCCTTTTCCAGAACCCGTCGTAGCATCGCTGCCCGCGTTCTCGCGGGCAGCTAGCTTTCGGGTGGCTTGGCCGAGAGCCGCAGCCCCAGAACCGAGATTGATGGCCACGAAGACACGAGAGCGGAGTGAAACGGACATGTCGTATCCCGCACCCATTCGTTTCGTGTCCTTCGTGCTTTCGTGGCTCCAATGTTGGATTCAGAGCCGCAGCCGTTGGCCGGTTCGGCGGGTGGCAGGAACCCCGTACAGGGCCGGATGCCCTCCTGGATGCAGGGGGGGATGCTGGCCGGGATCCCGTCCCGGATTCCGGGAGGGGTGCCCCTCCTGGTTCCCCGGGGGATTCCGGCACGGATCCGGGGAGAGGTCCCCACCCGGATCCCCGCTGGGATACGGGGAGAGTATCCCGCCCGGTACCGGGGTCGGATTCCCGGAGAGATGCCTTCCCGGATGCCGAGTGGTATCCCCGGAGAGATGCCCAGCCAGATGGCCGGGGATATTCCCC
>VGIR01000169.1 GCA_016867815.1 candidate division WOR-3 bacterium
CCTTCGCTACTGCGTTCGACGTCTCAGGAACTCACTTGGGCACACGTCCTTCGTCTATTCTGTACCTAAGGCGGTACCTGCCGGGCAGAACTTGTTTGAAGCGATCACCATCAGGTTTCGAGATCATAATCCCAATGATCCGAACGACACTTTCGAAGTGTCCCTTGACTTGGTGCAGTGCGTGAAGCTCACCGCCAAGTTCAGGCAGACCGTTCACGCCCACGTGAAGGGAAAGTACGGTCTGTGACCCGGCGGGAGGCGGTCCAAATGCTCCGAAGCACCTGAGCTTCCTAACAGAGTCTTCCTTTTGAGGAAATCGGATTGACTTGCGCCTGTTAGGCCGCCTCTCGCGTGCTGCACCTTAAGTCATGTTGTGACCTCAGTCAGGAACGCGCATCCAGTCTATGGAGTTGGCAGTGTTGAGCTAGCCAGCGACGAGGCGTGTCAACGAGGAAGATCCGGTCGCGTTTCCGTGAATAGGACATCCACACCTATGTCGAGTGCCTTGCAGATGGCGACAATCTCGATGTCCGTCACAGGGCGAGTGCCTGCCTCAATCTTGGAAATCGCGGTACGGTCAAGGCCAAGGCCAAGCGTCTGGAGTCGTGCGGCCAACTCCTCTTGAGTCACCTTCTGGCCGTGGCGATAGCGAGCCTCCCGAATGCGTGGCCCCACGAAGTTCTTCATCCTACGTAGATTGTCGTTGACTTCTGGTCGCAGAATGTGCGCGTGGCGCACAATCAGTGCTAGAATGGCACTCGTCAAGTGGGGCATGAGATTCGTCGATGCCTGTTGGCAGGTTCGACTTCCAAATGGCCGTTGTGTACCTGCGCCGGTGGTGCTTGTTAGCACATATGGAGCACGTTGGGCAGGAGGTTAGCCAATGGGAGGGCTGAGGCCTCGCAAGCGAACTAACGACTACGGCATGACTATCATCTTCCCTTGGGATCGAAGGCAAGAAAGCACGCATCGGAAGCGCAAAAGGCCACAACCCCCCCTGATAGGGTCACTTGAATGGAACTTGTACCTAAGCAGCAGATGTTGGCGATGCACGATGTCACCGAAGGGTGCCCACCGCTGGATTGTCAAGAACCGAACCATGACTTGTAGATACTGTGGGGAGACGAGGAGAATAACCACAACTGCCAAGCTCGCGGGTGCAAAGCCTCCCAGCAAGGACCCGAGGCGCAAGGCAAAGCGGAACCCAGGACTCTGATCGGGCAGCGATCAGCCAGCTTCAAGTCCCGATTAGCCATCCCGTCGGGCCAATCTGCTCTGTGGCCCAAGTCATGCTCTATCAGACGTTTGCATCCTCAGTTCGGTGACAGCAACCTGACTCGGACGCCAAAAAGGCGGAAGTCTCGCAGGTACGATTATGCCCTGCCACTCTGTGCGTGCTACACTACTTACGGTCAGGCTGCGAGCCAGCCATAGAGCACAGCCCCTATCTGGTCAGGCGCCGACCAAGCCGAGGAAAGGCTGCCGGTCACGGCCTCGTCAGGCGGGGGTTGGATAACACGGCGAGAACAAGCCCTGTCACGGAGGGGCGACGAGGGGGTCATCATGACCACAAAGCGCAACACCACAGCAACAGCGCCTGTGACAGAGAGGCCTCTAGCGGTTATCTACGATCGGGCGTCTACGGAGCGGCAAAGGGACAACTATGCCCGAGCAGATGCGGCGAGGCTTTCCGAGCTTGCTGAGCGTCACGGCTATAGATGGGAACTGCGCCAGGAGATCAAGTCTGGCGAGAGTCTGGCAAACCGCCCTGTCATGAAGCGCACGCTGGAGGAGGTGGAGGGCGGAGTAGTTCGCGCCATTGTCTGCCAGGACTTCACTAGGCTCAGTCGAGACGAGGATGGGATCGATGGGCGAGTCATACGGCAGATATGCCGCGACGCGGGCTGCGTGGTAGTCACACCGGAGAAGGTGTACGACTTCTCCCTGGACGTGGATGACGACCTGGCCGACATCGGTTTCCTCATCGGCAAGATACAGAAGCGCCAAAATATCAGGGCCCTGGTGCGTGGGATGCGCGAGAAGGCGCTGCAGGGGAAGATGCTTCCCCAGGTGCCCTCTTTGGGCTACGAGTGGAGTTCCACGTTGGATGGGCACCACAAGGCCCCTGGCGCCGAGCTGCGGGTGCGGGCCGAGGATGTGCCTGTAGTGCAAGCGATCTTCGACCTGTATGAGCACGCCTCGGCCAGGCAGGTGGCCCATGGCCTCAACGCCCAAGGGTTCAGTTTCAGAGGCAAGAAGGGAGAGAGCCATCCCTTCCGCGCCGCGGATGTAGTGCGAATCGTGGCCAACCCCTTCTACACCGGTATGGTGGTGTGGGGCCGTAGCATTCGCTCCCGCCACCTGAAGGACTTCCAGCCCGTGGAGCGGCATGTGCCAGAGTTCCAGATCATCACCTTCGAGCAGTTCAATCGGGTACAGGAGTTGAGGCGGCAACGGTACTGGACCCCGCCCAAGTCGGTGGGGAGCCCTTTCCTGTTCTCTGGCACCCTGAGATGCGCCCGCTGTGGAGCGGCCACGGTGGGACAGCGCCACCACAAGCGACACGACGGACAGATGGTTGAGTGGCACTTCTACCAGTGCAGGGCCTACCACCAGTATGGGAGAACAGCGTGTCAGGGCACGTGTCTCTCTGAGAATGTGGCCAGGCCTGCCATGGAGCGCTTCCTGACCCAGGTGCTTAGCGAGGGCCTGAACCTTCAGGGCTATTTGCGGGATGCCGCTGAAGAGATGGCCACCGACAGCGATCGAATAGCTGGACTGAAGGCTGAGGTGCAGGAGGCCGAGATTGGGTTGAAGCGTCTGGCGGATGCGATTGTAGCCGGTGCTCTGGATCTAGAAGCTGCAAGACAAAAGACATTGGAGTTGAGGGAGAAGAAGGAGCGGGCCGCCAAGAGGCTGTCAGCGGTGAATGCCGGCAAAGAATTGGGTGAGGAGTTGGTGCGAGCTATAGCGTTGGTTGAAAACGACCTGCCAGCGGTGATGGCAAGCATGAGTAGGGAATGCTTTCGGGACCTGCTACGATTGGTGGTGAGGCGCTTTACTGTTGAAGCAACCGGTGCACCAAGAAACCGCGTAGGGCGCGTGGCGTCCCACGAGTTCACGCCAGAGTTCCAGGAGTTTTGGTTAACACATTCGAGTGGTATGGTGGGCGGTAGAGGACTCGAACCTCTGACCTCCGCGATGTCAACGCGACGCTCTAACCATCTGAGCTAACCGCCCGCGCAAAGGTAGTTTAGCAACGGGCGCCACTATCGTCAATCTGCGGCGGCTACCCCAGCCAGCTTCAGTTGCGCGGTAGTGGCGCTCCGTGTAGTGGGTAAGAGGCTTTCTAGTCTTCCTTGTCGTCCTTGCCTTCGGCCTCGTCACTTTCGCCCTCTTC
>VGIR01000170.1 GCA_016867815.1 candidate division WOR-3 bacterium
CGGTGGAAGGAACGAAAAGAACTGGACGATTGGCGCGAGGCGTGCATGAGATATAACCATCCGACTGTGGCTGGTTTAGACTCGGTCGCAAGCCCGGGAATTCGCATATAGGGGTCGCCTGGGGGCTAGCCCTTTGAGGAGCTTTCGACGAAGCCATGAAACGAGCCTTGAAATGAGCTTTGAGTTGAGCTTTGAGAAGTGCTTTGGCCCGAGCTTTGCGTCGAGCTTTGAGGCAAGCAATGAAAGAAGCGATGCGCTGAGCTTTGAGATGAGCGATGCCGGGTGCAATGACTCATGCAGTGCGCGATGCGGTTTGCTACGCAGTCGACGACGCACTCGCCGACGCAGTCCGCTACGCGGTGAACGATCCTCTGAGCGACGCTTGCCGGCGAGCACTGACGGGTGCTTTGCCCGACCCGATCGCGCCTTGAGCGCGAGGCACCTCCCCGAATCCGGGCCTGGCATCGGCCCCAACCGCAAGTCGCTAGGATCTCGGAAACCTGCCTCAGTTCTGTTGACTCCTCCTGCTCACACCCTATAATCGGGCAAAAGGAGAATCAATGAAGTCGCTCCCGCTGGTGTTGCTCGCTCTCGTTACGCTGTTGGCCGGGCCGGCGCTCGCCGACCTGAAGATGGAATCGGTCACGCGCACGTCGATGCTCACGGGTCTGGGAACTACCGAGGTCAATGCGGTAACCCAATACCAGGGCGAGAAACGCGCCGAGGACCATACGACGAAGATGGTCGGCGGCCTCGGCGGCGTGATCGCCGGCAAGCCGCAGACCAGCACGGAGATCACGCGGCTGGACAAAGACGTCATCTGGGACCTGAATCCTCCCAAGAAGACCTACACGGAGCGCCCGATTGCCCTGCCCGCCGTCACTGAGACCATAGCCGAACGAAGGCAGAGCGGCCCGGACCAGGGCAAGCCCTACAAGATTGTGAAGTCGGAGTTGAAGGTCACCAAGACCGGGGCGGCGAAGGACATCAACGGCTTCGCCTGCAAGGAGTACCTCATCACCTGGGATGTGGTGATGGAGGACACGGCATCCAAGGGCAAGGTCACGCGGGTGATGTCGACCGGCCTCTGGAACACGCCACTGAACGACCAGTTGAAGAAGGCCCGAGCGATCGAGGCCGAATTCAGCAAGAAGCTGGCGCAGAAGCTGGGCGTCGGGCTCTCGCCGGAAGAGGCCAACCAGCTCGGCGCAGGCATGCTGACCTCCATGTACGGCCTCGACCCGAAAGAAACCGCCGGCAAGATGGAAGAGGTCAGCAAGGAGATGGCCAAGGTCGAGGGCTACTCGATTGTCACCGAGGTGAAGTGGCAAGTGAAGAGCGACTCAGCCGCCAGGAAGCCCGAGCCAAAGGAAGAACCCGAGGAAACGCCGACCGGCCTGGGTGGGCTGCTTGGGAAGCAAATCGCCAAGAGCCTGGCGCCCGACAAACCCAAGGAAGAGGGCGTGATGTTCTCTTCCTACCAGGAAGTGAAGTCGATCTCACTCGATGCGGTTCCAGAAACGGTCTTCGAGATTCCAGAGGGATACAAGAAGGTGGAGAAGTAACGCAGCAGTGGTCTAGAGGTCTAGTGATCGAGTGATCCAGTGATGGACACCTGACCGGCCACGGCGTGAAGTCCGACATTCGGAGTGCGGGAGCGCAGCTCCCGCTTTTCCTATGCCCGCCCGCTACAGTCTCTCGGACAGGAGCCGCGCGACGGCTTCGAGGAACTCGACGTCATCCTTCTTGAAGGCGTCGGGCGCGTCTGAGTCAATGTCAATCTCGCCCCAGAACACACTGCCCTTGATGACGGGCACGACGATCTCCGAACGAGTCTCCAGGGAACAGGCAAGGTAGCGTGCGTCAGCTTGGACGTTGGGTACGACCTCGGTCTTCATCGACGCCGCCACCGCACCGCAGACGCCCGTGCCAACCGGGATGCGGGTATGCACCGTGGGCTTGCCCTGAAACGGACCCAGCACAAGGTGATCGCCTTCGAGCCGATAGATGCCCACCCAGTGGTAGTTGGGAAAGCTCTTGCGCAAGCTGATGACCACGCGCGACTGAAGGTCCTCCGGCCCCTTGGCCGCGAGCACCAGCTCTCTCATCTCGTCAAACTGCGCCTGGTACTTCATTTTCTCACCCTCCCGTGGAGCAGAAAAACGGCACCCTCTCCTGCTCCGTCAATCTGAACTCTAGAATCGCGCGTGCTTCCCATCCTTCATGATCGGTTTGCCGTCGCCGTAGACGGTGAACCCATGGCGCGTGTCGCAGACCATGTCCCAGTGGACGCCGGACTTGTTCCGCCCACCAGTCTCGGGCAGGGCCGCGCCGATGGCAACGTGCATGGTCCCGCCGATCTTCTCGTCGAAGAGCGTGTTCTTGGTGAACTTGGTGATCGAGTAGTTGGTCCCGAAAGCCAACTCGCCGACCCGAGACGCGCCGTCGTCCGCCTTCACCATTTCCTTCAGCAGCTCTTCGTTCTTGGCCGCGCGGGCCTCGACCACGCGGCCTTTGTGGAACGCAAGCCGGACGTCATGGACCTCTTTGCCGCCGTGCACCGCCGGGAATGTGTAGCGGATGTGGCCCTCGGTCTCATTCTCCAGCGGGCTGGTGAAGACCTCTCCGTCCGGGAAGTTGACGCGACCGTCGCAGTTGATCCACTTCCGGCCGCGGGTCTTGAAGGTGATGTCGGTATCCGGGCCGACGATGCGGACGCTGGATAGCCCATTCAGGAACCTGGCCAGCTTGGCCTGCCGCCGGGATACCGCCTTCCACCGGGCGATGGCATTCGGCTTGTCGACCATCCCGGCACCGTAGACGAAATCCTCGTATTCGCGGCGTGACATCTCCGCGTCCTGCGCCGACGAATCGGTCGGATACATGGTGCCGACCCAGCGAAACAAGCCCTTCGCCTCGCGCTGCAGCCGGCGGGCGAATAGCTCTCTGCGCGCCGCCTGGACAGTCGCGATACGCTTCGGGTCGATGCCGCTCAGTTCCTTCGTGTTCCAGCCGCCCCAAACAAACAACATCGCGTCCCGCTTGTCGGTCATGAGCTTCTCCAGCGGCGAGACGAAACTGAGCTGGTGGTCCTGCGCGTACTTGTAGAACAGGTAGTTCGAGTCCGGCAGAAGCACCCGCATCGAGACGTGCGCGCCGGCCTTCAGCGCCTCGACCTGGCAGGCAAGGAGCAGCGGCTCGGCGTTGTAAGGTCCGATTATCTCGACCCAGTCGTTCTTCTTCAACTTGAGGCTGTACTGCACCAGCAGCTTCGCCAGATTGTCAATTCTCGTGTCCGCCACAATTCACCTCCGGTGAAATCGACCAATGACAAAGGGGAAATGACAAAGTCCGAGGCCCAACTTCGTCATT
>VGIR01000171.1 GCA_016867815.1 candidate division WOR-3 bacterium
CGCGATTCTATCCGACCTCCCAGGGGAAAGAAAAGCCGCTCCGGGGATTCCCGAAGTTTGGTGTCCAGGATCCGGCGGCGCGGGCGTGTTTCGTCGTTGGCGCTTTGGCGGCCATTGGGTGGGCAAAGGAAGCCGGCAGGATTCGTCGTGGGCGACGCGCTGTCCTAATGGTTACCCGGACTTAAGCCTGCCGTTTGGCAGATTTCCCGAGAAAATTCAGAAAATCCTGGTGTCTTGCGCGGGAATTTGTTATGACTGCTCCTGCGACAGGAGACCAGGGCTTTGCCGAGACGAAGGCTCACCGATTCGGATGTTGCGGCGCGTGCCTCGATGCTGGGCACGGTGCTACAGCTCTGCCGGCGAGACGACGCCGCGGTGGTCAAGGCTCTCCACGAAAACAGGACCGTGGATGACGTAGAGGCTCTGGACAAGGTTACCTTCTTCGATCAGTTCTTCACCTTACTGCGGAGTCTGAATGTCTTGCAGTTGCTGGAGGCACTGGATCCTGGGCTGCGAGTACGCGCATCGATCTCCTGGGTGGCGATGCTAGGGGTCTACACCATGCGGATTGTGCTGGGAATCCCCTCGATCCCCCAGACGGAGGGCCTGGTACTGACCGATCCTGCTCTGATGGCGCTGTTTGGCATGGCTGCATTCGTCCGGCAGGGCGTGACGCGGCGCGGCTTGTCGCGGGCGCACGACCTGCCGGAGGTACGCGGTGCGTTCTCGGGTGAGGTGATTGTCGACACGCTGGTGAAGGTCTCGTTGACGGCACTGTCCCGGACATTCAATGCCGTGATTGGTATCCTGGCGCAGGCGGGCTTCTTCCCAAAGAAGGTGCACGCGGTTGTGGACTGTACGGATCTGGAAGCGACGCCGAAGTATCGGACTTTGGATGGCAGCCCGGTATCGAGCGTCACACGCAAGAAGCGTCCGAAGCACAGTAACAACCGGCATGCGCCGAAGGTGGCAACGACGGTCTGGGGCTGGAAGATCTGGCTGATGTTTTGCCCGACGAGTGGGATTCCGATTGCGATCTACGTCGATCGGATCAACGTGGACGACCGGGCCTGGATGTGGGCGTTGGTGGTGCAGGGGAAGGCCAACCTGGGCGAGGGGCGACTGGCCAGCGTATCGTTCGACCGTGGCTTTTGGGATGGCCAGGAGCTTTACCTGACAGCCAGGGAAGTCCCCTTTTTCATTCCGGGCAGATCGGATCTGGGGATCACCAAGGAAGCCCGGCAGATGGCCACGGAGGCCTATCAGCGCTACCAGAAAGGCCTGCCGCTGCGAGGTGCGATCGTTGCGGTTCGCCCTGTCACGTTAGTCACTGGCAAGGGGAAGCACCGTCGCGAAGAACAAAAGGATCTGATTGTCATCGGACTGAAGGACATCGACTGCGACACCTATGCGGAACAGCCGCCTGAGTCGCGGGTACATTCGAAGTCGTTTGTAGCCAATAAGCTCAACGCGGCGGTGGTGATGGAAGACCCCTCGTATCCGAATCCATCCGACGAGGAGAAGCTCCTCACGATCTTGACCTGCGCGGCGTTGGAAACGCCCAGAGACGTGCTTTTTGCTTACGATCGTTTTGACGATCGGTCGGTTATCGAAAACTCGGGCAACAAGGAAGCCAAGCAGGCCTGGTGCCTGCAGGCGCCGTTGGAGAAGAGCGAGGCGGCGGTTTATCTGAACGCCTTCATGGTCTTCATGATGATGGCGCTCATGGCGGCGTTTCGGGCGCGACAAGCGGCCGAGGAGAAGGCCTGCGCTCGCGGGCAAGACACGGGTATGGAGCGCTACCGGCGGGAAATCGAGCGGGCCAATCGGGACAAGGTTTTGGTGCGCGAAGGGGACTGCTACGCCATCCTGTGGACGTGGGAACTGGCGGTGCTGGCGGGGCTTCAACTGCGCCATCACGCGGCCGAGAGCGTCGAGGCCATTCTCGAACGTTATGGTGTGGCCTCGGGCAGGGAGGGCGCCGGCGGGCCATCTCCATGAGCAGCGCCACTGTGAGAGTGCGCGGGCGGGAGCTGCAAGTCGAGGATCTGGAGGTCATCCGGGAAATCGCGAGCCGCCCGGGCCAGACGAGGCGGTCAATCTCGGTCGTGGTCTGCGAGCGCCTGGGCTGGCTGCAACCCAATGGCCGGCCCTGGGACATGGCGTGCCGATACTTGTTGCTTCGACTCCAGGAGAAGGGGTTGTTGACTTTGCCGGTGCCGCGCATGCGTCCCGGGAAGCGGCGCCCTCTGACGCTGACCAAAGCCGCGGAGCCGCAGAGCATCATTGAAATGCCCGTTGGCCAGCTGAGTCCACTGCACTGCCAGCGGGTCGATACCACGCCGCTGGCACGGCTCTGGAACGAATATATCCACCGTTACCATTACCTCGGCCTGGGTACGTTGGTGGGCCCTCACATGCGCTACCTGATCGGATTTGAAGGGGGCTGGCTGGCGGCTATGGGCTTCTGCGGCGCCGCCTGGGCTCTGCGTCCTCGGGACGAATGGATCGGCTGGTCACGGACGCACCGGCAACAGCGTCTGCACCTGGTGGTGAATCAGGCCCGCTTCCTGATTCTTCCCTGGCTTCGTTGCAGAAACCTCGCCTCGCACTTGCTGTCCCTTTCGGCGCGCTGGCTCGTTCGAGACTGGGAGGAGAAGTACGGTCATCGCCCTCTATTGCTGGAAACCTTCGTCGATTCCCGGCGCTACTTGGGAACGTGTTATCGCGCGGCTAATTGGATTCATCTGGGCCTGAGTCAGGGACGAGGCAAGATGGACCGGCACATGCGGCGCGAGCTTCCCGCCAAGGACATCTACGTCTACCCTCTCCATCGGCACGCCCGGGAACGGCTCCGGGTGCCATAGCCACGGATCGAGTCCTCACCGACCTCAAGCGATCCAGATTACCCAAAGCGCACAAAGAGCCTCCCAGCGCTTTTGCCGGACCAATCATCCATATGGCCGACAAACCCAGCACGCCCGCGCCGCCGGATCCTGGACACCAAACTTCGGTGGCCCTGTTTCTGCTTGCAAACTCGGGGCACTTCGCCTATCTTTTTCGGCTGTGGCTTGCGGGTTTTCTTCGCGGCGGACGGTCCTTCCTCGTGTCGTTTGTTCGCCGACGGCCGCGGATGCGCGAGCCACGGGAAACGGTCGAACCGGACCGCTTTCGAACAAATCGAGTGGGGCTGTAGCTCAGCTGGGAGAGTGCCTGACTGGCAGTCAGGAGGTCACGGGTTCGATCCCCGTCAGCTCCACCAATAAAATCAATAGTG
>VGIR01000172.1 GCA_016867815.1 candidate division WOR-3 bacterium
GGCCCTCGACCAGGCGCTGCGTGGCAGCCCGGCCTCGACGCAGGCGTCAGCGTCCCGCCTGAGCAGCGGCATAGCGGTCGGCCGGGGTGTCAACGCGCTGCTGCCGGCGGCGACCGGCTCGCTCGCCTACGGCCGTACCGAATCACAGGTCCTCCCCGGCTTCGACTCGACGGTAACCACCAAGAGCTGGGATGGCTCACTCACGCTTAGCCAGGTCATTTTTGACCCACGCGTGTTTGCCGGGGTCGCCAACTCGTTCATCCAGGCCGGATACTACTCCGCCGACGCGCAGGACAAGCAGGCCAGGCTCATCTTCGACGTTACGAGCGGCTACCTGGGACTGCTCGGGGCGCGACTCCTGCGCGATGCCGCCGCGTCGGCCGTGGACCGGGCCGACGACAACGTGAGACTGAACCAGGAGAAGCTCCGGCTGGGGGCCGCCGCGCGGATCGACGTGATGCGCTCAGAGGTCTACAAGTCGCAGGCCGACATCGGCCTGCTGACTGCGGACAAGGCATTGGCGGCGGCCAATGCCGGATTCCTCGCCGTTGCCGGCATCAGCCGGGTCGTGGTCGTGCAGCCGACCGAGCAGCTCACCGAACCCGCCCGGTTCGAGGTAGCCAACCCCGACAGCCTGGCGGCCGAGATCGAACGCCGCAACCCCGGCGCACAACTAGCCACCAAGTCCGGGACCATCGCCACCATAAACACGGTGTCGGCGTTCGGCCAGGTCCTGCCGTCGGTGTCGGCCTTCTGGTCGTCAGACTACTCCGACTCGGCGCCGCCGCAGAGCCTGAAAGACTGGTCCGACAATGACTGCATCACGACCGGCATCAGGTTCTCCCTTCCCCTGCTCGACATCAAGGCCTTCGTCCTGGACGTCTGCGATGCCGTCGCCGGCTCGCGGCGGGCCAGGGCCGCGGCACAGGCCGCCCGCTACCAGGTTCGCGCCGCCGCCAAGACCGCGGTCATCGGCTACGAAGAAGCCAGCCAGCGCTACGACTACGCGCGGAAGAACCTGGAACTCAACCGCGAACTCTACCGCCTCGCGCAGGAGCAGCAGCGGCTCGGGGCCATCTCGCTCATCGACTTCTTCAGCGTCGAGACCGCGCTCGAACAGGCGCACGCCTCCTACATCACGGCGCTGACCGACACCTATATCCAGACGGCGCAGATCAACTACCTGCTCGGCCGCACCCGGCCGGAAACCCGCTAGCTAGGAGACTCGATGAAGAAGCGCACGCGTACAATCGTCATTCTGGCCGCAGTCGTGGTCTTGTTCGGCATCATCGTCGTAGCCAACCTGAAGAGCAAGACCGGCGGCGGGGAAGAAGTCGAGACGCAGAAAGTTAAGTTTGGCTCGATACTGTCCAAGGTATCGGCCACCGGCGGGCTGCGCGCCCAGGCTCAGGTGAACCTGCAGGCGCAGGTGATGGGCGTGGTCGACAAGCTGCCGGTGAAAGAGGGCGATTGGGTCAACCGCGGCGATCTGCTGCTCGAACTCGACCGCCGCAGCTACGAAGCGAACCTCGTCCTCGCCCGGGCGCGGTTTGACCAGGCCCGCGCCAGTCACACCCGCGTCGAGAGCCTCTACTCCGCCAAACTGATCGCGTCTGAAGCCCACGAGGCCTCGCGTGCCGCGCTGGAGATGGCCAGTGCCCAGTACGACCAGGCCCGGGACCAGTACGACAAGACCATCATCCGCGCCCCCATATCGGGTACGGTCGCCCGGCTGAATATCGAGGAAGGCGAAGCCGTGATGATCGGGACTATGAACTACTCCGGAACCGTGCTCATGGTCCTCGCCGACATGTCGCGGATGCAGGCGCTGATCGACGTCGATGAGGCCGATGTCGTGTCGGTGGCGACCGGGCAGGTGGCCAAGGTCTTTGTGGACGCGCTGCCCGATACGTCATTCCCGGGTCACATCACGC
Source organism: candidate division WOR-3 bacterium (assembly GCA_016867815.1). Taxonomy (NCBI): domain Bacteria; kingdom Pseudomonadati; phylum Caldifarciminota; species Caldifarciminota bacterium. Next base: position 1,935 of record VGIR01000172.1, read on the forward strand.
GGATCGCGCACATGCCGACCGAGAACGTGCTCAGCGCCACCCAGCAGAGCACCACCTTTGAAGTCGAGGTAACGCTGGACAGCTCGGCCCCGGCCCTGCGCCCGGGTATGAATGTACGCGCCGAAATCACCACCGCCGAACTCGACAGCGTGCTCGTAATACCGGTGCAGGCCGCCGGCCGCCGTGAAGTCAAGGGCAAGGAAACCGAAACCGTGTTCCTGCTCAAAGACGGCAAGGCGGTGCTGACCTCCATCCGCACCGGCAAGACCAGCGAGACTGAAATCCAGGTAACGGACGGCCTCAAACCTGGCGACGAGGTAGTCACCGGCCCCTATAAGAAACTCGCCAAGCTGACCGAAGGACGGCGGCTGACCGGGAAGCCGGCCAAAGACAGCATGCCGGACAAGGCCAGTCCCGAATGACGAATGAAGCTCGAATGACCAGATTTCGGCACTTCGACGATTCGGGTCTTAATCGGGATTCGGGCTTCGAGTCTCGTCATTTGCCCTCATGCTGATCCGCACCGAAGACCTCGGCAAGTCCTATGGTACCGGCTCCATCGAGGTCCACGCTCTCAGCAACGTTACGCTTCAGATCGAGAAGGGCGAGTACGTCGCCCTGATGGGTCCGTCCGGTTCGGGCAAATCCACGCTGATGCATCTCCTCGGCTGCCTCGACACGCCGACATCGGGCCGCTACCTGTTCAACGACCGCGACATTTCGACACTTGACGACACCGAGCTCGCCCACCTGCGAAACCGGGAGATCGGGTTCGTCTTCCAGTCCTTCAACCTCCTGCCGCGCCTCTCGGCCCAGGCGAACGTCCAGCTCCCGATGGTCTACGCCGGCGTCCCGATCCGCGAACGCGCTAGCCGCGCGGCCGAACTGCTCGCAATGGTCGGTTTGAAAGACCGGATGGCCCACAAGCCCAGCGAACTATCCGGCGGCGAAACGCAACGCGTCGCCATCGCGCGCGCCTTCGCCAACCGTCCCTCGATCGTGCTTGCCGACGAACCGACCGGCAACCTCGACTCGAAGACCGGCGTCGAGATAATGCGCCTGTTCGGTTCCCTTGCCGAACAGGGCAATACCATCATCCTCGTCACCCATGACCAGACCGTTGCCGGCCATGCCCGCCGGGTCGTTAGGCTGATTGACGGTCGGATTGCGGACTGAACGATGCCCCTACTCGAACTGGTACGTCTCTCGCTCGACACCTTCCGCACGCACCGCATGCGCTCCTTCCTGACCGCGCTCGGCATCATCATCGGCGTGATG
>VGIR01000173.1 GCA_016867815.1 candidate division WOR-3 bacterium
CGATTCAGGCCTATCTCACGGCGGCGGTGATGAACTTGAAGTGCCTGGCGGCACTCCTTCTCATGCTCCTCAGTTGGTTCTTCAGGCCGAGGCCAACATCAGACCAGCCGATACCAGCATCGTCACCGATCTGAGGGTGGTTTCTCAACAGCCCCGCTGTCCCTAGCCCCCCCGGACGTGTCCCTCGCCGGTCCCGTGCGATGCGCTACCCGTGCCCGTGGCGGTGGTGCTCATCCGGCAAGTGTGGATGTTCGTGCTCGACCGGGGCGTGGACGTGCCGGTGAGCGTGTTCGACGGCCGTCAGACCCGACTCGTGCGCGTGGTCGTGATGGTGGTCGTCGTGACGGTGCCGGTGCTCGTGCTCCAGCGGTTCGTGGACGTGCCGGTGGGCATGGCGTTCTCCCAGGAGCAGGGCCGCGCCCACGACCATCACCGGCAACGCTACGAGGAATTGGAGGTTGGGCCGTTCCTGGAAGATGGCAAAGGAGAGGGCCGTTCCGATGAATGGCGCGGTGGCGAAGAGCGCGCCGGTTCGGGCAGCGCCGAGGCCGCGCATGGCGTAGATGAATAGAGCGATACTCACTCCGTAGCTGGCAAATCCAAGCCCCATTGCCAGCAGGCTCGTCCGCAGGTCGGGCAACGCCGCACCGCGAGTCAGCGCCAGTACCAGCGAGAAAGCACCTGCCACCAGCCCCTTGGCCGCGGCAAGGCTGACCGGGTTCTTGCCCGAGATGCGCCGCGACAGGTTGTTGTCCAAGCCCCACAGGACACAGGCGGCGACCACCAGCAGGGCGGCCGGGGCAAGCCCGACGCGCCCGCCCTGATTCCACGAGAGCACCATGCCCGCGCCGGTAACCAGCAGAACCGCCATCCATGTCCGTCCGCCCAGGTGTTCGCGGAACAGCAGCGCGGCCAGGACGGCCGTCGCCGCCCCTTCGAGATTCAGAAGGAGAGAGGCGGTCGCCGCCGGCGAGTTGCGGAGGCCCGTCATCAAAACGATGGGCGCGAGCACGCCGCCCGCCAGCGTTGCACCGGCGAGCCAGGACAGGTCGGAACGGGCGATGCCCGATTCCCGGCTGCGCTTGCCAATCAAGGCCATGCTGCCTTGCAATAGCAGCAGCCCAACCCCGCTACCTAGATAGAGCAGCGCCGCAAGTGGAACCGCCTCGACCTGGCCCACGAGTACCTTCGCCAGCGGAACACCAGCGCCGAACAAAGCCGCGGCGACTACGGCGGCGGCAATCGGGCGCAAGCGGGTCACCTACGGTCCCTCCGCGATGCTGACGCCTGCTCCGGTGAGGCCGTAGCTACCGTACCCACTCAGGAATCTGAGCATCCAGGAAGCAATCATTCCTCGGGATGTACGGCTTCAAGTCAAGTATCGGGCTGTCGTCGAACGCGTCAATCCCGTCAATCTCCACGATGCTACCCTTGACGGAGATAACCCGGCACGTCGTGATTGCGATCAGGTTCGGCCTGACAGCGGAGCGAGTCGCGAACACACCCGTCAGCGGGTTCTTCTTGCCCTGTCGATGGCCTTGAAGGAAGGCCCGCTTGTCCGGTGCGTCGTTCTTGTCAAACCAGTAGAACACCATGACGTGCGAGAAATCGGCGAGACTCACCAGACCGGGAGCGTACTTGTCCTTCAGCACAAGCAACGTCTTCCCATCTTGCCTCCTGACCTGACCGAGCGAGACAAGGTAATACTCGGCGTCGCGGTCAACCTCGCTCCCGGCGGCCATCAATCGCTTGGCCAGCGGGCCGGACAGATGGCAGCTCTTGTCGGCCTTTGCAGGCGGTGCTTCCTTCTTGGTGTACGCGAAGCTCACCACTCCCGCAATCAGACAGACGGCAACAACCTGCAGCAAGCGTGTTCTCACGGGTATCCTATCTCCTTCTATCCGTTGGACTCTGGGATATCTCACTCGATTCCTGCGGCATCTCAACGATCCGAATCTACTCTGCGGTCAGTCCGTACAATTCACACACCAGCGCGTCGGTCTGGTGGTCGGTGATGGTTAGTTTCCAAGGGTAGCAGGAACACTTCCCATATCTCCCGCTGCCGTCAAGGCCGGGTGAATCCGGTATCCATCGAGAGTAGGATACTCCGGACTCCGGCAGTGTCAAATCGGCGGGGAAAAGGATCGAGTGGTCCAGTGCTCCCGTGCTCCAGTGGTCGAGTGGCCGGAAACTACCAGCCACTTGCTGTCAGCCGGCTTGAGCTTGAGCTTGTGCTTGCGCTAACTGGAGGCTTGTGGCTTGAAGTCCGCGGGCTGCGCCCGCGCAAATCTGCAATCGACAATCGGCAATCTCAAATGCCTGGTGGGATGTCCCGAGGCTTCCCGGAATAGGCTGCCTGTCCGTGGTCCCTTCTCTCCCTCCATTGGGTCGCTCTAGATGGCCATCTCGATCCATACTTCGGGATCGCGCAGCAGCCATGTCCTGCCGTCCGCGCTCCTGACGCGGACGGCGACGCTCACCCAGATACGGGTGGACCATTTCGGACCGCCGTCTGCGTGGTATCTCACGCTGTACTTCGGCCACCTGTGTACTGGTTCTCGCAGGATGGCACCCCAGACTTCGTGCTGCGACTTGATCACCCAGACGCGGTCTGCTAGGACCGAAGATGGGAAAGCCCTCGCGGTGTCACTGCCCGTCAGCGTCACGCCGACCATCAACGAGGAGTTCGCACCGGGCATGAAATTGCGGTAGGCTCCGCCGTCGAGCGTGAACGTCTGGCCGTCTATCTCAGCAGTCTGCGGTGCGCTCATCATATCATCGTAGGGGACCTTGTGACAGCTGATGGCCGCGACTGCCAACAGACAAGGCAGGACACAAATCCTCATCGCTGACATGATAGGCTCCCTGGCTGGTGTGTCAAATCGGCGGGGGAGAGCTTGCGGCTTGAGGCTCGCGGGCTGCGCCCGCGCCAATCTGCAATGCCTCGTGGGAGCTTCCCGAAACGGGGTGCCTGGCACTGGTCCCTGCGAGACGCCGAATGGGTGACTATTCCTGGATCTCCCTGCCTGTTGACAGGCGAGAACATCCATTCTACAATTGACACGACTTGAGGGTGCGGCAGGCGCAGGGTCTGCCACGCAGGGAACCTCGACGCCGATTCGTGCAAGTTCTGTGAGATATCTGGAGGCAGCACTTGGCAATCGGAGTGAAGCGCAGTTCGTCTGGTCGGAA
>VGIR01000174.1 GCA_016867815.1 candidate division WOR-3 bacterium
CGCCGGGGTTGGACATCATCCCGGTCGCCCAGGTCGAGAAGAGCTCTTCGAGTCGGCGACGAGGGGATACGGGCCGCGCCGCCACCGCGGCGATCGTCTCCAGCGCCTGCTCGAGCAGCCAGTCCACCAGGCCGATGTAGATGGCGGGTTTGTCCTTGAAGTAGAGGTAGACCGTGCCCTTGGCCACGCCGGCGCGGCGGGCGACTTCGTCGACCGTGGTTTCGAAGTACCCCTTCTCGGTGACGACGGCAAAAGCCGCCTTGAGCAGGGCGAGCCGTTTGTCTTCTGACTTGGTCTTCATGTGGTCTTGGTCTTCTGAAAACTGACCGGTCAGTCATTATAGAACCACCCGGTGCGTAGTCAAGAACTAACGACACGGGCGTGTGACAGAGGCCCCGCGCTAGACTGCTCAGGTAGTCGGAGAGAGGTGGTCCAGGGATCGAGCATTCCGGCCGGCAGAAGGCGGTTTCGAACCGGTGTCTTTTGACTTCCGGGATTCTGGAACCAGGGAATACCCTCCCTTGACCCCGGTTTGACGGCCGCTATCATCGACTGCCTGCGTTGCTGCAGGCGAAGGGTCCTGAAGGAATGAAAGCTCCTCGGCTTTGCCGCGCTGGGGCTGTGTGATCTGTCGTCGCGCCTCTCCGCAGGCAGAGCCGGGAGGTCTTGGTCAGTTCGATGGGCAACCTTTAAGGAGGAGCAGCGATGCGCATATTGGTGACTCTGGGTCTTGCCGTTGGGCTCGCCGGGGCGAGCAACTTCTACATCTTCTACAAGCAGGTGGGCGCCAACCCGAACTGCCCCGGGCTTTCGATTGACGCATACAATAACGCGTCCGCGCATACGCAATGGTCAATGGACTCGACGGGCAGTTTCTCCGAGGACAACATCGTGGGCGACTGGCTGATCCGGGCGGTGCTCGACTGGGCGCCGCAGGATACCAACGCGTCGGCCGTCTGGTTCTCCAGGAACATGCCCAAGGACACGCTCCCCAACATCAACTTCCCGATTCGGGCGATGATCAGGAACATGGGCAGCGATACGCTGCCTGTCGGTACGCCGGTGCGGCTGTCGATTGCCGGACCGGACAGTTACGTCTACAACGACACGGCGACAACCACCCTGAAGCTGAAGCACGGCGCGACGGCACAGATCATCTTCCAGCCTGTCTGGCACATCCCGAATGTGCCCGGCGAGTACAACATAAGAGTCTGGACCGAGGCTGCCGGCGAGAAGTGGCCGGCCGATGACACCATATCCTATGACCTTAACTGCGTGAACTGGATACAGTACCACGTAGACGCCAACATGCACTGGCTGACCTGGGGCGCCCCGGAGCGGGCCGTGAAGTTCAACCCGGCCGACTTTGGGCTGACCTACCCGTTCGGGATAGCGCGCCTGAAGGCCGACTTCTACTTTCACGATACCATTCCGTGGCCCGACACGTCGTTCACGTTCAAGATCTACGGTGACGACGGCTCCACGCTGCTCTACCAGAGCGAGACCCTGGAGGCCATTCCGGGCAAACCCGGTCCGTACCGGGTCTGGGAACTCGAATCACTGCTCACGGTAGATTCGGGCACTTTCTACGTGGCCGTCGCTCCCGTCAGTTCGTCCGGCCATCCTTCGAGCTGCGCCGACAGTTCGCTGGTCGGCGACCACAGCTGGTGGGGCAGCCCGGGTTCCTGGTATCTGTGGACTCCGGGCGTCGGACTGCACGGAGATTTCTTCATCTCGGCCGCAATCTAGGACAGCGGCGGCTTCACGCGCAGCGAGCGGTGGATCGGACCGACCCGGGACCCGGACAAGGTCCTTCCTGACAGGACGGCTGCGGCACGGCGCGACGGCGGTCCGGTATGCGACCGGACGTGCGTTGCGCTGAGCCCGACCCGGCACTTCGAGGTCCTAGATCCTTCGCCCGGCATCTTTCCCTTCGATTCCATGCTGCTCCCCGGCGTGACCGACACGCTGAAGTACGACGACGGCACGGGGACCGGCGCCTGGGCCCAGGACGCCGCCGGCGGCGGCTGGGGCGTCAAGTTCATCAGCCCGGCGGAAAGCGTTACCATCGCAGGGGCGCTGGTGCATTTCTCCGGGATCTGGCCCAGGCCCGGTGACACCGTGGCTTCCCTAAGGGTGTATGCCGACGACGGTCCGGGCGGTGCGCCAGGTACCGAGCTTTACGCGGTCGATTCGTTCATCATCACGCGGGGAGCGTGGAACTTCGTGCCGCTCGCCCCGGTGGCCGTGAAAGAGGGATTCGAGCCGGGGCCTGGCTTACCGGTCCTGGGAATGTCGAACTACCCCAACCCGGGCACCGGCTGGGTCATGCTCAAGTGGCAGGTGCCGAGCTCGCTGCCGCTTTCCGTTAACCTGTACGACGCGACCGGGAGACTGGTACGGAATCTGTACGCCACGAACGACAAGGCGAGGACGGGCGCGCTCAACCTGGATACCAGGTCGCTGGCCGCGGGCATCTACCTTGTGCGGCTCGAGACCGCCAATGCCTCCGCGACCCGCAAACTCGTGATCGACAGATAGTCAGGGACCAGACCGCGACGGGGCGGGCGTTCCCGCCCCGTTCTGCTCTTGGCGTACTTCCGGCCTGCACCCTCACCCCGGGCTGTCGAAACCTGGGACCCCTGAACCCAAACCCTATTCCTTGACCCCGGCTTGACGCCCGCTATTATGGACTGCCTGCAAGGATGCGGGCAAGGTCTTGAAGGAATGGAGACTTCCCGGTTCTGCCGAGGTCAGGCCTGAACGTTTCATTCGGTGCCTCACCGTCGGTCAGGCCGGGAGTCCCTGAGTTACGTTCGTAAGGCAATGCTTGAAAAGGAGTACCGATGCGCAAGCTGGTGATTCTGTGTCTTGCCGTGGGACTCGCGCTGGCGAGTAGCGAGCAGTGGATCGGGCGGATGGAGAATCCGCATTACACGATTCCCGACCCGCAGCCGGGGGTTTTCCCGTTCTCACCGGAGCTGACCCTCGATGTCTCAGACACGATGAAGTACGACGATAACATGGCGGCCAGCGCCTGGTGTCAGAACGTGGCCGGCGGCGGCTGGGGCGTCAAGTTCATCAGCCCGTCCGACAACGTGACCCTGGCC
>VGIR01000175.1 GCA_016867815.1 candidate division WOR-3 bacterium
AGCGAATACCGAACGGGCCGCCCGGGATGTCGAGCGGTATGTACTTGTAGTACGGGACGCCATTGCGCTCGGCGTATACCGAGTCGTGCGGGTAGAACCAGGAGTCCTTGGCGATGTCGTATCTCCAGAAGTAGTTCGTGGCGTTGCCCGGCATACCGTAGACCGAGCCCTGTGTGCCAGCCTCGGCGGCGTATGCAATCGCCGAGCCGCGGCGCGGCGCCCGGTATGTCCGGTTGCTGTAGGGTAGGTCGCGGTAGGTCACGACCATGCTCCGTTTGCTCACCCAGGAATCGTTGGCGATGTCGTAGTAGTAAAAGTCGGGCGTGCCGCTGGCCTTGATCGCCCAGATGCGGCCCTGTGTCCCGTGGTCCGGATCGAAGGCGAAGCTGACGCCATCGCGCGGTTTCTTGCCGGACGGGGCGGTGGGCATGGGCGCGAGCGTGTCCCAAACGTCAGTGCCGCGGTCGTAGACCCAGAAATCGGTCGAGCCGCTCCCCTTCATGGCATAGATCTTGTCTGTGGTTGTGGCGTATGCCAGGGCCGCACTCTTGACCTTGCGCTTCTTCCACTGCGGTGGGATATCGGCTCTGCGCACCCAGGCGGTGGTGTAGACGGTCCTGGTGACGAGGTTGTTGGCCGGGTTGGAGTCGCCGACCATGTGGACCGAGCAGGCCGCCGCATAGGTTCCCATCACCAGCGTGTCAATCGGGAAGGTGACGATGAAACTGTCACCGGGAGCCAGTCCCGGTACCAGGACGTCGCGGGCGTAGGTGGTGGGGCCGTTGATGGTCATGAACACCCGGACAGAGTCATAGACCGTGCCGACGTTACGGATCTTCGCCTGCGGTATGATCGGCCCCGGGAACTCGTAGCTCGCCGGCCTGATGATAGAAACCGCGGCCGCGTCACGCTTCTCCGGATAGAACTTGATGGCCAAACCCGGCCGCAGCCGGTTCTGCAGGCCGTTGACGCCGCCGGACAGGGGCGGCACGGAATAGAGGTAGCAGAGGCCATCGGTGCCCAGCGGGTTCTCGATCCCGATCGTCGCATTGCGCGCGTTGTCGAAGTTCAGATCGCCGGTCTCCACATCCTTGTATTGACAGATGATGGTCCCGTCCTCGTGGAAAACCAGCTGGAACGAGATGCCGTTGGATGTGTCGGCGCCGACTCTGGTCGCGTCCAGGTATGTCACGACCATGTACCGGTTGGGGGAGAACCCGAACCAACGGTAGTAGATGTAGCCGTGGCCGAAGCCCGCACCGACAGCGAGGTTATCCCACCACGCGTAGACGCAGCGGTTAGGTACGATGGGCGTCGGAATGCTATTGGCAATCGTGTCGAGGTCGCCACCCGGGTTAGTCTGTCCGAGTGCGACCCAGCCGTTGGACGACACGAGCACGCCGTCATAGGTGCTGTCGTAGTACGGGAACTGCATGCCGGGTTCAAACGGGATCGCAGCGTAGTTGTCGTCGCCGAGTTCTCCGAGCCCCGTGAAGCCGGTCGTATCAAACCAGGCGTAGGTGGGACCGCCGATCGTATCGGAGTCTATCCAGCGATAACGGAGCGGGCTGGAACCCGTGTGCGCGGCTTTGACGATGTCGAACGAGATCCGCTTCTGGTTATTCCCCGGGACCATGTCCCCGGCCAGCCAGGTCGTCACCCAGACCGAGCACGGTTCCACCCGGCTTGGCGTCCAGTTGGTAAAAGTCAGCAGCGTGTCCTGGCCGGGAGCGAGAGAGTTGATGGTCACGAAGTCCATGTACATCCAGGAGGCACCGACGATGTCGAGTTCGACGGTGACGGGGCCGACGGTCTGGCTGCCGAAGTTCTGGACCCGTGTCTTGGGCGTTATGGCTGCATTGTAGGGGCGCTGGACGAATTCGTAGAGCGGCCGGTCAACGTAGAGGGTGCGCATGTCAACAAGCGCGGGCGTGACCGGGGTCGAGTTGACAACTGCGCGGATCATGAAGTCGCCGGGAGAGGAGTCCGGAGACATCACTCCGCTGCGGTACTTCCAGTAGTTGGCAATCGGGCTGCGGGCGCCGTCGGCTTCCAGGTACGGGCACTCAGGTGGTTCGCCGACCTGCAGGTAGAACACGTAGAACTTGCCGTCCGGCATCACGAGTTGCTGACCGGCGCCGCCGACGAAAACGGAATTCCAGGCACTGACGCCGGGCGTCGCGTACCGAACCGGGGTCTTGTAGAAGAGCTTCCCGGGCTTGCCTGTGCCATCGTCCAGGTAGACGGCGAGTTGATAGCGAGAGTGGCTGGGGTTCACCGGCGACCGGAGATGTACTTGGAGCGATTCGATGTAGACGGGGAACGTGTCCGCCTCAAAGTACGCGCCCCAACCGTTGTGTCCGACCGGCCAGGCTCTGAGTTCGGCCGGGGTGCCGTCGTCGTAGCCCAGGTTCTGCCGCATGGTCGCTTCAAAGAGGCGGATGAGCGTGTCGTTGCTGCGCTCCCCATCAGAGGCGAGGTTGCCATAGAACTTGATGCGATACGTGCCGAGCGGCAGGTTGTAGGCCGGCGCGAAGGTCACCTGACTGGAAGCGCCCGGTGCCAGGCTGGGGATCGTCGCGGTCCAGCGGTAGAGAGGGACGTTCGGCGTGCGGTAGAGGCTGCAGACAACGGGAATGTTCACCAAGGCGCTATCGCCAAGGTTGCGGAAGACAGCTGACGGCTGGAAAGGCCCGGGAAGTACCTGGTATCCCGGGTGGGCAATCGACTCGCAGGCGACATCGTAGGCCGGGCTGGAGTCGCCAACCACCATGACGTCGTCGAAAGACCACCAGCTGATGTAGCTGATGTCACCGTTGTACACCCAGGCCAACCGCACCTGGGACTTACCCTTGGCTGAGTCGAGACTGAGGTACTCCCAAACGGGCCCGTCATCGTGGTTCAGCCGGTAGTCGTGCAACACATAGGGCCAGGTGGCTCCATTGTCGGTCGAATAGAGCAGTTTCGCCACGTATGGCAGGTCTGAGAAGTAGTAGAACAGCGTGCTGCAGATCAGGGTGATGTTTCGGAACCCGGCGCAGTTAATGGCCGGAGAGATCATGGAGTCGGGCGTCGCGT
>VGIR01000176.1 GCA_016867815.1 candidate division WOR-3 bacterium
GGCCCGATCCTACCTACGCAGCCGGCAACGCCAGCCAGAAGTGGTCAGGAGTTACTTTGCGGAAGAGCACGTCCGATATGCGGCAACATGACCTCAAGCTGTCAAACATTTAGTGCTCTCCGTAGTAGTTGCCAGTGCTACTACTGGCAATGAGAGAAAGAGTATGCAGCGAGCGGACTCAGATACTATCATTACCTTGCGCCTGTCCCAGCGATCGACCAAAGCACCAGCAACGGGTCCGACCAACACCGTCGGCAGGGTGACCGCGATTAGGAGTGAGGACAATGCGAGGACACTGGACCAGCCGTGTCTCCTCGACATGAACGCAACGAGCGCCAGCATGGCCAACCCGCTGAGTCGGTCGCTGAATACTGACACGGCCTGAGATGCGGCAAAAACCATGAAAGGCCGGTTGGCCAGCGGAGCCCTTATGACTGAGCGTCGCTGACTGATGGAGACATCTATGTCAGGTTCAGCGTACGTTCTTTCGGTCTCTGCGACCACCGCAGTTGGTTGCCGACCCGTATGCTCCGGTTGTGTTGTCACAGAGCGCACTTCAGCTCGAAGAACAGGGGCAGCTCGCATGTTTCGAGCCTCCGTCTGCGAGGCGCAGAACTTGGACGAGTCTGACAGCGGCTGAATATCGCGACGGTCCTGACCGTTGTCGAACTGCACTGCCAGTCACTGCTGCTCCAAGAAGTGCCATACGGCCGAGGCGGGACGCAACGGCAACGCTGGAGTCGTTTGGCCGGCCGTTCTACAGGAGCATTTCCGTGTAAGCCGGGAAGTACCTGTAGATTCCACGATACGCTTTCACCTTGTCTGCGTCGAGCTCAAATCCCTTGGGAGTCCAGTCGTCCTCGCATGGCATGTCGCGGTCTAGGTGAAGCCTCTCTTTGCGCGTTACGTTGGGAACAGTGATTTCGAAAGGGTTGCTGGTTATGGAGTCCCTGAGGAAGTAGAGCGCCTGGCGCGGCAGGGACTGGAGCTTTCGCTTGTCAGAATCCGTCCCGATCATCCCGCCAACAGAGAGCATCTGGTGGCCATCTGCGTAGACGAAGTTGAACAGTGGTAGGAACGAAGTGTCGATTCGTCCGACTAGGCCCTTCAAGATGGCAGCCTCGAGAAGACGAGCGTTGATACCGGGAAGTCGTTCTCGGCCGAACTCCTTCGCTACTGGATGCGGCCAGAGGTACTCCTTGGCTTCATCGGCAAAGTAGGCCATCCAGGTCCGCGGGTTCCACCTGCGCGGTCCATCTTCGGGGCGTCCAGGTGGTTCAACGTCTACCGTCACGAGTAGGAGCGACCCTGCTGACAGCTGAGAGGCCGAGACTTGAACCGCCTCAAGAACTTTGGTACCCAATCGGTGGTCGAAGTCGAGCCACACGATATGTTTCCGGTTCTGCGACAGGGTGGGAATCCACTCAACTATGTCGCCGGTCTCGACCGAAACACACTTGTATGGCCGGTTGAACCTAACACGGCGTCTGATGCTATCCGAGACCTCGACGCTGAGGAGCTTGTTGATTCCGAGATACCTGTGAAACAGGATGAAGTCTACGTAGTAGATCGAACCCAGCCCAGTATACTGGTAGTCGGAAATTGGGAAGCCAGCCTCCATGAGGCACTGAAAGGTGTGAACAAGCATTCTCCGTTCCACCTGCTTGGCTGGGCGGAATTCGTAGTGTACCTTCTCGTAGCTCTTGCCTGCCTGAGGGGAATCTGTCACTTCAGGCCTTCTTGCTTCATGAAGTAGTCGAAGGTGTGCTTGCCGATGGCCCACGCAGCGAGCGCCGACCTGCCGAGGTGTTTCCTGATCTTGTCCACATCAGTGATCTCAGCATCATACTGAATCTTTACCGTCGTCTTGGGTTTTGCCTTCACCACTGACGCTCTGAAGACGCTCTGCCTGACAGACAGGTCTTTGAATGTAGCGCTTGCCACGTCCTTTGATGCTTCCGCCTCCGCGGATATGCCGTCACTGTCAAGCTTGTACTTCCTTCTGATGAAGGCCAGCACTGGTTGAGCGGAGGTGGTCATGCGGCCCTTAACGAGCTGGTAGATGGTTGACTCTCTGTTCAGACTATGCTTGGTGGTGGTCCATGGCAGCTTGTACGGGTCCTCGGAATCGAAGAAGACAAATCCAAGAAACGGATTGTATTGCGGATGGAACGGAGGCATCGCTGTGACACCCCAGCCTGATGTATCCGACTTGTCCGCCGTTAACACGCATCTTCCGTTGCACACCACGTACCATCCGGCCGCATCGGGTTCGTAGCGACCGGCCGCGTTTGGTCGCGCCAGAGTTACGAATAATCGGACCGTGACTCCCCGCTCATCGATTCGCTCATACGTGGCGCTACCTTGCTTCGGTTTGCCGATAGGGATATCGAATGGAGGGATATCGCTTCCCCCTACCCGGATGCGTACGTGCTGGTTGAGAAAGAACACGAAGGTCCTTCCTATCCTCCTGCAAAGCTCACTCGCGAAGGTCGGGTCGTTGATTCTATGCACTACTTCATCATTCAGATTCGTTATCTCAATCTTGGTTCCAGCAGCGGACGCAAACGGCGCGGGCCCTGTCTCTTTCAGCGGAAAGCGCCAATCTTCCAGTAAGCCGTCCTTCGCCAGCCAATCGTCAACGTCCACAGAGCAGACGAACCCGCCTTGCATGGTCTTTGACTCAATCGTGAAACGCCGACCTATCTTGAACACCGCGCGCTTCAACCCAACGCCGTAGACACCCAAGTTTTCAGGCGTGTGGCCTTCGGAGTGGCCGAAGTTGAATGCCTCCGTGCGAGCGTATTCCAGATCGATCCCCCCGCAGTTGTCTTGTATCGTCACTTTGAGCATGTCCCTCGGTTAGTTGAAATTCCTAGCGGCTCCCACATCACTTTAGGCAACTCTCTCTGTTGCGTCAATTTCTTTCGGTGACGCGGACCGTTCCAGTGCACTCAGCAATGCGGGGATGTGCCGGTAGCCATCTACGCACCGGAAGTGCTGCTCGGCATGTAGCAGCCCAGCTACACACCAGCGCCAGCGCATCTCGCCAGGGCGCCAGCGCTTC
>VGIR01000177.1 GCA_016867815.1 candidate division WOR-3 bacterium
CGTGCGGCAAGCGTGTCAAGATCAACTCCGGTCGCCAATTCGGACGGTCCAAGCAAGCAGGGTCGGAGGCCGCTGTCGGCCGAGAACCAGGCACGCGTCGCGTTCAGCCGACTCGCCAACTCGCAAAGCGACCCTTCGCTGTTGTAGACCGGGACGACTACGGAGCATGTGGGGGCAGGACCAGCCGAGCTCATGCGCCTGGATGGACGAAGATTGAGGTCGAGGACGCGGCAAAGAGAGGTCGCTTCGTCATTCTCAACCTTAGCCTTGACCTTAACCTCCCTCACGGCAGTGGAACGCATCTTCTCCACGCAGGAATAGTACGAAACGCACGAGGAGATTCAAGGAATTCGGGGAGGAGAGTGATCCAGTGGTCTAAGGATCGAGGGATCAAGAGAGAAGAGGAATGCGGAGGGCGGCCGATAAACGAGGAACCAAGAACCAGGAACCAGAGACCAGGAACTGAGAACCAGGAACCAAGAACGCGGAACGATGAACGCGGGACGACGTGACCGAGCGCAAGTCAAAAGCCAGAAGGCAAAAGCCAAAAGGCAGAACGTGGAACCATGAACGAGAAACGCGGGGCGGGACGATGTCAGAGCACCAAAGGCAAGATGCAGAATGCAGATTGGCGGGCGGTGAACGAGGAACCAAGAACCAGGAACCAGGAACTAGAGACCAAGAGCTGAGAACCTAGAACCAAGAACGTGGAACGATGAACCACGTCTGCAGGCAGGAGTGCGGCGGCGGTCAGGAGCGAGGAACAGGTTGAGGTCAAGGCCGAGGTCCAGGGCCAGATGCAGGAAGAGGTACGGGTGGAGATGCAGCCCGAGATACGGCGCACGCTACGGCGAGAGGTGCAAGGACATCACCTGCATGGAACAGGAGGTCAGATGCGGGACGGTAGAGGAGACACGTGACACGCACAGACCGCGTCTGTCGCCCCGTACTCGGGATGCCTAGGACCGCCAGGCTCTTGGTGCGACCTTCCTCAGGAATCGCGCCATCATACCCACCATCTCGCTCGCATCGTACCTTAGCAGCAGGTAGTGACAACCCCAGAACGTCGTTCCAATCTGTATACATGTTGAGTTGATGCGTTTCAGCCTTCCCCTGTATTTTCCGCACATTCTGCACAGGCCAATGTAGAACTCCCTGCTTCTCACCCCCCATGAGTAGTGCCATAGCGCCAGCGGGTATACAACTACTGTTCCCGCATCCAGAGCTATCTGATATGACAAATCTACCGCATAGAAGTGCCAATCATCACAGGTGTCTTCATCAAAGCGATATTGCTCCCAGACTTCCTTCTTGCAGGCAAACAAGCACTCGTCTACCGTCTCGACCGCATACAACCTCTCTGGATCAAACCGTTTTGCCCTCTGAATTCTCCCTTCGCCATGGTACAGGTTAAACACTACTTCTCCTTCGTCCCGCAAGAATCCGGCCACCCCCAGGAGTGTTGGCTTGTTTGTTGGTGTCAACCTGCGGTGTATCTTCTCGATGGCGTCTCTTTCGATGAGATACAGGTCCTGGTGCATGAAGACCACTATCTCACCCCTCGCTGCAGAAGCCCCAGAGTTAAGTGCCTTTGCGGCGCTGGGAAATCTCCGGTCGGTATTGTCGATACCGATGATCTCAATCTCTTGGCGGATTGATTGAGTATCTATGTATCCGACAGCCTTTTCATATTGATCCAGACTGTTGTAGCAGATGACGATTGACGCCTTGAACCGAGGAGAACTCACGACCAACTCCTTTCGGCGTCTGTCGTCAACCCCCGCATGGGACCGGACTTGCAGATTCCCGCATCCGGTCTCACCTCGTCAGTCCCGCGGCTGATTCGAGATGTCCGGCTGAGCCCACTCTCTCAAACACTCAGCCTGACTGCAGTGCACCCCGCAGCTCTGAGTCGAGATCTCGGCAGAACTGCCTACAGTCATCGGGTACGCCTCTGCTCATCATGCCTGCAATCAAGGCGCTGTCCAGGTATTCGTAACTCAACTCCCGGTTTTTATACTCAGCTGCGATCTCCTCGGTCCGATCGCGAAGGACAGTCGAGTTCGGATCGAGGTGCGTAACTACGGCGAGGCCGCTCGGCCGGGCTGGCACGACGCGGACAGTCAAGTCGGGACGATACTTCACCAGGCAGCGGACTGTTTTCCACACGTCGCCACACCAGAAAACAGTTGCCCGGACCGGGGCGGCAACCGCCCGCGCCACGGGCAGACAGTCGTGGACCAGAACGACTGTCCGTGGATGGGAGTAGCGCTCGATGTTGATGAAGTCCCTTAGCGCCTGCTTGTACTCATGCAGCCCATCGATGAACGCCATGTCGAGCGTGGCGGATCCCAGCTCAGCGAGTGGGTCGTACCTCTCGAAGAACTCATCGGTGGTCAGAGGTTAGAGCCTGGCCCGCGATCTGATCCGGACATTGATGGCCGGCGCAGGGTCGATGCCGACCGCGCTAGTTTCGGATCCCGCCAGCGCCAGCGAGTCGCCGCGATGAACGCCGATCTCCAGATAGGTTCTTGGTCGCAGCTGCTCGTGTAGGAGCCGGAGCAGGGCCCAGTAGTGACCCCCGGGCATGAGCGCTCTGGCCATGAGTTCGTAGGCACCCCACGAGTCTCGGCAAGCGTATGGCACCTTCTTGCAGCAGGCCAGGGCCTGCTCTGGCTGGCCGTCGTCAAGAAACCGTCTTCCGCGCAGAACCTGTTGTTGCGCCCGCCGCTGCGCGATCCCATCAAGGACAACTCGGCAGGCTTTCTTCGCGCTGTCGTCGATCTTCATAGCTCTCGCTCAGACGAGTCTTCCCGCCCTGCCGACAATCCTGTGGCAGCAGCCAGCCAGCACGTGGTCATGAGATGGCACCGTCTATCATATCCAGCACTTCTCGATCAACCAGCGCATCGAACTTCCGCGCGAAGAGCTCGCTCCTGCCCATGAGGCGTTTGAAGTCGTTCTTGCCCAGAATGGCCGGGTGAGCTTGGTGCTGTGAGAAATCGGTGTATACCAGGTCGTCATTCACAAGGC
>VGIR01000178.1 GCA_016867815.1 candidate division WOR-3 bacterium
CTTGCCCGTCATGCGGAAGCCCGGCGGTCGCGGGAATGCGCTTCTGCACGACGTGCGGCACCCCCCTCTCCGCATCCGTAACGCGCACCGAGGCCACCTCGACCGTCAATACGGGAGTCCGGGGACAAGGCGTGGGCAGCGACTGGTGCTACCCGAGCAACCCACCGAGGTCACCGAATCTCGCTTGGCTCAATGTCGTCGGGGGCATCGGAATCGCCCAACTGGTCCATGGGCAGACGAAGAAGGGAATCTTGCTGATGATCGCCGGCAATGTTCTGTTGATCATTATCGTGCTCATGGCACTAAACGAAAATGAGGCTGGAGACTGGTTTTCCTACGCGCAGATCGCTCTCCTGGTCGCCTCAACGGTCGACGCCTTCATGCTTGGCAAATGCCTCTTCCGAGGCCAGCCGGTCAGACAGTTTGACTGGTTCCCGTCGGTCAAATGAGTGCCACGACACCCATCCGCCTGCCTGACCTCCACCCGCTGGAGTACGAACACCCGTTCGACACGAAGGCGCTGGACGCGCTGCAACTGATCCCCGGAGTTGATTCTGTTGTCAAACTGGTGCTCAAGTTCGGGACTGAGAAGCTCGTCCGGATTCAGTGCACTGCAAGCAATCTCCGGATTACGGCAACCTCCTATCCATCCCTGTACGAGGTCATGACGACGGCGTGTGCCGTTCTGAATCTCCCGTCGCCTCCGACCCTGTACGTTGAACCGGGCGACGAGGTGAACGCGTGCGTGGTCGGCAGCGAGCAACCGATCGTGGTTCTCACGGCTGGGGCCGTCGACAAGCTCTCCCACGGGGAGCAACTCTACATCGTCGGCCACGAACTCGGACATGTGAAGAGTCAGCATGGCGTCTATCGCCTGGTCGCCGACTGG
Organism: candidate division WOR-3 bacterium; assembly: GCA_016867815.1. NCBI lineage: Bacteria > Pseudomonadati > Caldifarciminota > Caldifarciminota bacterium. Next base: position 890 of record VGIR01000178.1, read on the forward strand.
ATCGCCAGAGCGGGATTGAACAGCCTGGCGGCCCTTCCCGAGTTCGGGAAGTTCATGGCCAATCTGGCGACAACGCCCTTGCAGTACGCCATTTTGCGATGGTCCCGCATGTCCGAGCTGACATGCGACAGGGCTGGGTTGCTGGCCTGTCAGGACATCGACGCCGTCATGCTGGCGTTGATGAAACTGGCCGGCCTGCCCGAGAGCTACCGGGATCGCGGCAACATCGAGGATTTCGTCGCCCAAGCCCGGGAGTTCGAGACCGCCGACTACGACCTGGTAGGCAAGGCGATGAAACTGGCGCAAACGAGCGGCCAGACACACCCGTTCGCTGTCGTGCGTGCGGCCGAGATCCTCAAGTGGGTCGAGAGCGGGGAGTATCAGGCCGTTCTCGCACGGCAAACTCACCGCCTTGCCTCTGTGAAACGGCTGGACGGCATCGAGTACTGCCGGAAGTGCATGTACCGGATGTCAGGGGGCGAGAAGTTCTGCCCAACCTGCGGCAATGTGATCGCGTAACCGGCTGACGCCAAGGAGGCCTATGGTGATCTCATTCTTCTGCTGCAACTGCGGGCGGAAGATCGAGACGGCGAACGCGGCGGCCGGAACCACTATCGTCTGTGAATCCTGCGGACAACCCGCATCGGTACCGCCCCGTCCGGCGACCGGGCCTTCGACCACCCCGGGAGTGACGGCCACCCGAAGCCCGCAGAAGGCCGCCGGCAGCGGATCGAATGTCGGCTGCATCATCGGCGCGGTCGTGGCGGGGGTGGTTCTGATCGCGTCCTTTCGGCTCATGGACGCCATTGCCGATGGGCTGGGCATCCCGCACGCCCTCTTCAACACCTTGGTCTACGGCGGCGCCTTGGTTGTAAGTCTGGCCATAGCAAGCAAGGCCAAGGGCAAGAAATAGACTCATCGCCAGTCGGACAAGGGAAAACAGACCGCAACATAGGAAGTTCTCACATGCAGCCCAAGCACTCGGGAATCGCGATCTCATCGTTCATCATATCGGCGGTTTCGGCCGTCGTGTTCTTCGGCGCGCTTGCCACGGCGATGGGGATGTCGCGTGGCGGGCAAGCCGACGCGGCGGGCGGGGTGTTCGGACTGGGCGTCGCAGTGGGCGTCCTTGGTCTGCTGGCCAGCTTCGTGCTGGGGCTGATCGGGCTGTTCGCCAAGGAGAAGAAGCGGCTCTTCGCGGTCCTGGCGTTGCTGTTGGCCTTGGTCACGGCCCTCGGTCTCGTCTATGTCATCCGCGGATGCTGGGAGAACGGGGCCGCCGGATTCCTGGCTCCCGAATCCAAAGCATCGCCATAGCGACACACCTGAAGTCGCCAGTAGCCCGATCCAAGGGGCGGACGCCATCGCGCCCGACGGGCGTCAGGCACTCGGCCTATTGATCGGCCGTGACGCTCTGCGTTGACGGCCGATTCTCGCTGTCGCGTGTCAACTGGAGTCGGGAAACCCGACCCGTGCCCGTGGCTGCCGCCCGGTTAATTCCCCCGCCAACCCGGTTATAACTGGGTGAACGAGCGTTCATTCGTCGGCGGTTGACACCCGTCAGCCGTCCCATTCCCACCGAAAGGAGTCCAACCATGCCCTACTACCAGTGGCCCGCGTCAGCCCTGACCGAGGACGACATGGCGCTGCTGCATCACGCCCGGGAGCGCACGTACCCGGGCACGCCCATCAACCACCTGCTGGCCCGTGCCGTGCGCCAGGTCTTCGGGCAGTCCGCCCGCGACCTTGCCGCGGGACCCCGGCCCATCACATCCCCTACCCTCATGAAGGAGGCCGCATGACTCGCAAGACCCTGCTCAAGAACATCCGCAAGCTCCGCGTCTCCGACCGCGTCAAGGAGGAGCTGGCCCGGCTGGCCGCCAAGTCCAAGAAGCTGGTCGAGACCATGCTCCTGTTCCTGCGGCGGCACCGGCAGCTTGCCGAGAGCCTGCTGCTCGGCGCGATCGTCGCGTTCCTGCTCACGCAGATCCCCGTGCTCGGCCACTTCCTTGGCCTGTGCGCGCTCGTCACGTCCGGTGCGATCGGGCTGATGCGCGAAATGAACGAAACCCTCAAGTCCACCTTCGGCCTGTCCCCGGCCTGACGAAAGGAGTCCCCGTGAAGATCACCCTCA
>VGIR01000179.1 GCA_016867815.1 candidate division WOR-3 bacterium
CTGAATGCGCCGGAGCTGGTTGCGGCGGTGGTAGCTGGTGCCAAGTACCGCAATGGCCTTCAAGTGAAAGCAGCAGCATGACCCCAAGACACCGCTCAGCTATTTCCACAACATTTGACAGGACCTCCTGCCGAACCGGACAACGGCTGCGGCACTAGGCTTGACACTGCGGTCTGCCTGGCTATTCTCCGTCGATGCCAAGAAGGCCCTTCAGACGCGCTCGCCCCCTTGTCGGCAGAAGGCGCGCTCCGAATGTGCGCAGGCGTAGAATGGCCCGTGACGGAGTCGCTTCTGCGACGCTGCCGATACTCTCCACTGACACGAACGCAGCCACCGGTTTCCGGTTCAGAGACTCGGCTTTCATGGAGAACCGGGACATTCCTGTGCATCGCTGGATTCCCTGGATAGCCGGGTTCTCCGCGACATTTGTGGAAGACTGCATGACAGCATTTCTCCCACGCAGATCGGACCGACGTTCCTGCGTGCTCGACCCGTTTGCTGGCGTAGGTACGACGCTCGTCGCAGCGATTGCCGCCGGACATGACGCGGTCGGATTCGAGATAAACCCGTATGCGGCTCTCGCCTGCAAGGTGAAGGTAGATTCAGCGCGGTTGAACGTGGCATTGCTTGAGTCGTACTGCACCCAGTACGCCGTCTTCAGCAAGAACGGTTCCAGAACCTGCCCCGGCACGCGGCCAATAGAGTTCCAGACCCGCATTCCCTTCTTCAGCGACTCCATCGAGCGTCAGGTCTTCGGGTTTCAGTCCTTCCTCGCTTCCATAAAGGACAGGACCGTGGCCGACATCTTCAGACTGGCATTCGGCGCGGTCATGGTCAGTTTCTCCAATTACTCGTATGAACCCAGCCTCTGCTCCCGGCCCGGTGCGGGAAAGCCCCTCATTGATGACGCCGACGTACACGGCTGCATCCTCAAGCGTCTGCAGAACATGGCTCACGACATTCGCTGGCTCCAGGACGACCTGAAGGGCAAGCCGCTCCCAGGCGTCGGCAAGGTGCATGAGATGAGCTTCATGGAATCTCGTTCGGTGCTTGCTCCTGCGAGCGTGGACCTTGTCGTCACGTCTCCTCCGTACATGAACAACTACCACTACGTCAGGAGCACCAGACCACAGATGTTCTGGCTGGGTCTGGTCAGCCAAAGGGCCGCCCTGCGCAAACTGGAGCACGAGAACATCGGCAAGTACTGGCAGACTGTTCGCGATGCCGAACCCGTCGCTCTTGAGTTCAGGCATCCCGAACTCGAGGACCTGCTGCGGGACATGCGGGCGACACGCGCAAGCGAAGGCGCATACGGCGGGCCGGGCTGGGCGAATTACGTCGCGACCTACCTGAACGACAGCTTCAAGTTCCTTTCTGTGTTGAAGCCGTCGTTAGCCCGAGGCGGAACAGTGGTCATCGTCATTGGGAACTCCATTATCCAGGGTCACGAGATCAAGCTCGAACAGACGCTCGCCGACATGGCCATTCAGCTTGGATATGAACTGGTCGCTGTCGAGACCTTGCGGACCAAGAGGGTCGGAGCCAGCATCACCAAGTCCACTGTCCGCCGCGGCGGCAAGTCACAGGCCACCCTGCACGAGAGCGCTGTCATCATCAGGAAGAGGTAGTCCCATGACGTTTGCGCCCGACTCGATACCACCTAGGAGCGACAGGCCCTATAATCCGCTCGAAAAACGCCGTCTGGCCGACAGCATTATCAGAGAGATGCTGCGACACGACGCCGAGAAGCTCCCACCTGCAGAGGTCTTCCCTGGCGCTGGCATCTACGCCATCTACTATCGAGGCAAGCTGCCACTCTATGGGCCGCTTGTAGCAGCCAATGCGAAGAGGTGGAGATTCCCGATATACGTCGGCAAGGCTACCCCTCCGGGCGGGAGAAAGGGCAAGCACTTCGCCGATGAGGCGCCGCTCACTTCAAGCGTGTACAAACGCCTCCAAGAACACGCGGAGTCCATAAGTCAGACCAAGGACCTGAACTTGGACGATTTCCGTTGTCGCCATCTGTTCGTAGATGAAATCTGGATCTCGCTGGCCGAGAGTCTTCTTATCGACATCACGCAGCCAGTCTGGAACTGCGTGCTCGACGGATTCGGCAATCACCCGGTAGGCAAACAGAGGAGCGAAGGTCAACGACCCACTTGGGACACGCTCCATCCCGGCCGTGAATGGGCACGGGATCTGAGTGCCAACAGGCTGACCCCTTCTGATCTGATATCTCGTGTAACCGAGCACCTCAGGGAATTCTTCGCGCACCCGCCCGACATGGATGCCTTGCTTCCCAGGTAGTAGCGCCAGCCGCGAACGCACGCAGTCTGCTGGGCAGGTGCCCATGCCCGTTCCCAATCCCAACCGTTGGCACCCCGTGATGCTACCTGACGACTACATCAGGAGGATGAAGCGGGAACTAGCCGAAGTTGAGGCTCAGGTCGAGTCCAAGTCCCGCTACGAACCCGACCCCGACGCCCCTCCGCCCGACGATGACTGACCCGGACGGAGTTACACCACCAAGACACCAAGACACGAAGAGCCGGTCGAAGGTCGCTCCGATCTCGGTTCCGATGACGACTGACGCCCGCCGAATTGACATCCCGGCCCACCGGAGTAGGATTCGACTGAGGTTGGACGCCGAACCGCGGCCGACCTCGACGCGAGGCGAAGATGCAGTGTGTGTGCAGGACTGTGCCAGGAGTGCCTGCTCAGGAGACAAATCATGAAACTCGTCTCTTTCACGGTTGAGAAGTTCAGAAGCATTATCAAGGCTCGCAAGATACACACGGGCCGGTCTACCGTACTCATCGGCCCCAAGAGCATGTCCCTCGGTTAGTTGAAATTCCTAGCGGCTCCCACATCACTTTAGGCAACTCTCTCTGTTGCGTCAATTTCTTTCGGTGACGCGGACCGTTCC
>VGIR01000180.1 GCA_016867815.1 candidate division WOR-3 bacterium
CGCTACATCCAGCAGCTCCTTGGGCACGAGAAGCTGGACACGACCGCGATCTACACCGAGGTCTCGATCAAGCAGCTCCAGGAAGTTCATGCCCGCTGCCACCCCGCCGCCCGGCTGACCGATTCGCAGAATCAGTCTCAGAATGCGCTTCCCCCGGCCCCGCCAAAAGCGTAAGATCGGGCCGTGGTTGAGGACCGTCAGAGTGGCGTTGCCTGCTTAGCCGCTGACCTGTCGCCAGTGGCCGGGCCGCGCTGGTTCTCCGCTGCCACACTGACCTCCCCCCGCCAAACTCGCGTCGGGGTCTTGCGCTGCCGCGCATCGGGTCGCCCATCACGTCGAGGCCGTCGTGGCCACGGAATCGCAACGGGTTCCAGGCCCTGCGCCTACAGAACCGCATCGGGTCGGGCTAAATGGCTAAGCCGCGACCCCATTGGGGAGGTCGACGGAGCAAGCAATCTGCACAGCTTAGTTGGTAACCGTCCAGTTGGAAGGGTCGATATCGATGGCCGTGCTGCGTTTCTGGAACGGCCTTGGCCTGCAGAGCCCTCGAAACCTCCCCCGACTCGGACTCCTGGCTACGTGCCGTCTCCGAGTCGCTTCGAGTGGTCTGGCGTGTGTCCATTAACATGCTGCAACGATGAGACGATAAGGAAAGGACGCAGCGATTTGCGCGACATGTACAAGGACGCCGTTAACGAGGCAGCTGCTCGCGGATTATCGCCAGCCAGTCCTAACGACCGCAAGAACCCTGCTTCCTGCAAGAACTCCTCGCAGGATGTCATCAATTGGATAATGCCTACTCCACCGTGCTGGAGGTGTTACCTTGAACACCGGGACTATATCGCGAATGACGTGAACGACAAAAGGCGCGACCACCAGGTGATCATTTGTGTGTCATTTGACATCCTCGGTAATGCCCGGGAGCAAATCATGTTCGACTGGTGGGGAGACGCAAAAGGCAGGAACGAGGGAGGCTTCGAACCACATGATCCGTCGGCAGTCAGACAGGAGTTTCAGTACTATGCGCCATATCAATCAACCTCTCCTGACGCGTATATCGATTGCCAGGGGATGTTACATGGCAGGATTCCGGTACGGGACTTTTCTGCGTCGACGTCACAACTATAATCGGAGGCCGGCCCGCATGAGCCGCTCGGATATCGTAACCGTCGTCATGGCGACATGCGTTCTTTGCCTGTTCGCATGGCTTTGGGTGCGGAGAGAGAGTATCACTGACCGAAGATCCAGCGCGAGCTGCGCGGCGAACCTCAAACAGCTGTGGTCAGCTGTCGCCAATCGTTCCCAAGACTTTAATCAGCAAGATATCACAGCTTTGGAAAACGATCCCACCTCGACCAGCGCAGACCTGCCCGCGCGGTTTGTGAGCATTCTATGCAAAGAAGAGGGTCTGCATCCAAAGGCTCTTGTTTGCCCCGGCGACAAACGCCGACCTGCATTTTCAGGTAACCTCCTGAGTAATGAGAACGTATCCTATTTTCTCAGCACAAACCTAGCGCTAGGTGAGCCAATGTGGATCATTGCTGGGGACCGCAACCTATCTGCCAGACCGGGTCTGGTACTGAGGCCGGGTACGCTACGGGACCTTCACTGGCATACGCCAATGCTTCACAACAATGGTGGCTACCTCTTAGGTGCGGACTGTGCCGTGCGGTTCATAGAGTCTGCTGAGTTAAAAGCGGAATTTTGGAGTTGGAGGAACCGGAATAACCATTTGCTAGTTCCATGAACTGCTTGCCGAGCAAGGTTGGATTGTTGTGCCACTCGAGGCTATCGGTCTCTTCAGCCTTCCTGGGAAGCCGGCCGGTTCGGCATACCCTTGGACCAAGGACACCCGTGGCCGGCCAACAGTTCGAGTACCGCTTCGACGACATCGGCAATCGGGACACAACGGGTGGCCGCGCCTCAGCGGTCTCCGATTACACCGCCAACCGGCTCAACCAGTACACGACTCGGACCGTTCCTGCCTACGTGGATGTGACCGGCATCACCAACCCGACGGCTGGTGTGACGGTGAACGGCAACACCGCCAATCGGAAGGGCGAGTACTTCCATTGGCCGCTGAACGTGCCGAACAGCACGGCGCAGTACCCGACGATTCAGGTGGTCTCGCAATTCGGGGCTGGGCAGAGCGAGAGCGGCAAGGTGTATGTGCCGGCCGCGTCCGAAGCGTTCAGTCATGACGATGACGGGAGCCTGACCGCGGACGGCCGGTGGGCCTGCACTTGGGACGCGGAGAACCGGCTCATCGAGATGCGGCGGGACTTGGATTCGCCGACCGGCGCCAGGCAGCGCCTGGTGTTCGAGTACGATCATCAAGGCCGCCGGATCCGCATGCAGTTCTACACGTACAGTGGCACGTGGCAGTTGCAGATGGACACGATCTGCCTGTACGACGGTTGGAACGTCGTCTGCGAGTTCAACGGGAGCAAGGCGCCCCTGCGGACGTACGTCTGGGGCACGGACCTCTCGGGCAGCCTGACCGGGGCAGGCGGCGTCGGCGGGCTGCTCTGGGTCAACAACCAGCAGTCGACGTACGCCGGCAAGACCGTGCCCACGGGCGTCCATTTCGTCGCCTACGACGCCAATGGGAACGTCGCCGCCCTGGTCAGCGCTGCCGACGGCACCACGCAAGCCCGGTACGAATACGGCCCGTTTGCTGAACCGGTCCGCGCCACGGGCGACCTGGCCGATGCCAACCCGTTCCGGTTCTCCACGAAGTGGACCGACAACGAGTCGGGGCTCCTATACTACGGGTATAGGTAGAGCCTGTCCCAAACGGGGAAATGGCCGTAAAGAGCCGTCCTGACGGCGCTGCGGCGCAGCTCAAGCGGGGCAAAATCGCCCCGGCAGCCCGGAGAACGCCC
>VGIR01000181.1 GCA_016867815.1 candidate division WOR-3 bacterium
CCTGCAATAGCTCCAAGGCATCCTCCTGATCCAGCGAAGCCAGCACCTGCCTGCCTGCCGACCTGACGTTCCGACTTGCAGCCGACGACCATCTCCGGTACTTTCTCACAGCGGTTCTCCTTTCATAACATTCAAACAACCCAGATGCTACCATCCGGGCAGGGGAACCGCTACTGATTTTCAACTAAGACAGGGACATCCTCCTACGAACAGCGCGACCGAAACTAGGCCATTCCGTAACTCCTTTGGGTCGGTCATCCGGTATACCTCGTCGTTCAGAACCGCCAACCGACGGCGTGACTCGTCTGGTCCGAGAACGTCCCACACACGTAGGAATTCAGATTCGAGACACGCGAGCTCTGCTCCATCCGAAAACGGGTCACCTTCGGGGGATTTCGGGGTGGGCGCGCTCATTTCCCTTGCGTCAAGACCGAGCCTTGGATTCCATGGCAGGATTGCAGATCAACTGGTCGGCGTAGTCAGCTCTTGTAGCGCCTCAATGCTGTCGGGACCTGAAAGGTCCTGTTGTCGCGGACGACGTCCAGCATGAAACTCTCACCAATTGGTTGTGAGGCCTTGAATCTGTACAAGTCCCAGAGGTTGCGGAACTCCCACTTACCATTGCTGGCCCCAAGCAGTACGTCGCCCTTCCGTATGCCTGCTTGCTTGGCGGGTGAGCCGTCTGCGACGGCCAAGACCATAATACCTGGCTGCCATGGGTCAGTGTCGAATCCCAGTGAGCTTGCCGCCGCCCGATCCATGATGCCGTGTGGAACAACGCGAGACGAGTCATCTCGCATCTGACGAATGGCCGCAATGGCGAATGCGGCCGGCAGCTTGTCAAAAGCCGATGGCAGTCGGGTCGTGGTGTCGTTCGCGGCCCGTGGTGTTACCACGTATGCCCGCGCAAACGCCTCAATGTGCGGCATAAGATTGTCAATTCTCGATGCCTCCGCAATCTTCGCCGCGCCGGCGTCCAGCGCGTAGCCAACGTTCCCCGGCAGGGCACGCGCCATCATGTCGGCACCCTCCGCAAGGTCGCGGGCCGCATCTGCCACACCAGCCTGAGCTACCGCAAGAGCGTGGTCAGGCGGGCTGAGGGCCTCAAGCTGCTTGCGAGCCCTCGATGCCTTTTCCTGCACGAACGACAGGTGGAAGCTTAGGACACCTGCTGCCCCGTCAGCGCCAGCGTCTTTGGCGAGCCTCAATCCTGCCCAGTATTCCACACTTGCGCTGAAGATGCCACACAGAGGTACAACACAGTCCCGCAGATACTGTTCTAGACCTGGTGTGGAGCCAGGCTTGGCCCCACAGGAAGTGTACTGTCTTATTCCTCGCGCGAAGTCTTCCAGCGTCAAGACTGGTTTGAGGTCGATGAACGGGCGAGCGTACCGTATGGGGACGCAGAAGTTCAGATTCTGGCTTTCCGTTAAGGTGGAAGATGCTATTCCGACGACGCGTCCTGATGAGTTGAATACCGGTCCTCCACTGCTCCCCGGCGATATGGGTGCACTGATCTGCAGTAGGTTGAGGCTATCCAGTTCTCGGACTCCGCTAAGCAGACCATCTGAGATGGTGTTCTCTAGACCCCTGGGATTACCAATCGCGATTACGCTTTCGCCTACCTCGATGTCCTCTGATCTTGCCAGTTTCACAGACGGGAGGTTTCGACCTTTCACTTTTACCACGGCGACATCCTTGGCCGAGTCGCAACCCAGTACCCAGATGTCCTGGAATGACGCTCCGTTTAGGAGTCTGACCACCGCGGGGCATGCGCCTTTGATGACATGATAGCAGGTTACTATGACACCAGAGGGATCCACGATGAAGCCGCTCCCAAGGCCGACCGCGTCCTCCGCCGCGGAGTAGGTGGTAATGAGCACGACTGCATCACCGTATGCCCTTTTGATCTCCACTGGGGTCATCCCTGAAGCGCTCGAAAGCAGCAGGACCGTGAACGCAGCGGCGACGATTGTCTTCATGTTTTCGCTATGTCGGGGAGCGTGCCGGGAGGAGTTTGACACTTCCCATGTTTCGATACTTCATCAATGGCACAAAGGACTCAGTCTCCATCTGCAGAAAACTACTCGGAATCTGCCCCGAGTCAAGCCGTGAGCCGCAGCCGTTGTCCGGCTCGGCTGCCGGGACACGGTTCAAACAGCCGCGAGACGGGAACGTGGGCAGTTCGAGAGGGAAGTCGAAACGCAAGTCCAAAGCGAAGGCGAGACGCAGGTCGGAAGGAACTGAGCAAGGGAATCCGCAAGGAGCCGCGCTTGGGGTCTCGCTTGGGACTGCGCAAGGAATCGAGCAAGGGGCCGCGAAAGGAGTCGAGAAACGCACGTCGAAAGGGGTCGCGAAACGAGCCGCGAAGGGGAACTCGAAACGGGTTCGGAAAGGGAAGTCGAAACGAAGTTCGAAGGGAATCTCGAAACGCTATCGGAAAGGGCCTGCGATAGGGCCTCCCAGACTGGGGAGTAGGCGAGGGGAGTATCCGCTTTCTGAGGGAAATCCTGTGCGGAGGTGCCGCGAACGGGAATACACATAGTGAGAGAGCACAAATGCAGGGCCGAATGAGCCCTGAAGGGAGTCGGTATGAAGTCGGAGAAGAAGTCGGAGGAGGTACTAAGCCCCAAAAGACAAGGACTTAGCAGGGCTGTCCGAGAGCTTGTCTCGCTGGTGAGGGTCGCGGCAGCTCAGAAGCCATCTTCGTTCCTGGCCGCGTCAGTTCCGTGTGCTGACAACGGGGACTCGGTCCGGTGGAAGGAACGAAAAGAACTGGACGATTGGCGCGAGGCGTGCATGAGATATAACCATCCGACTGTGGCTGGTTTAGACTCGGTCGCAAGCCCGGGAATTCGCATATAGGGGTCGCCTGGGGGCT
>VGIR01000182.1 GCA_016867815.1 candidate division WOR-3 bacterium
GGCCCGATCCTACCTACGCAGCCGGCAACGCCAGCCAGAAGTGGTCAGGAGTTACTTTGCGGAAGAGCACGTCCGATATGCGGCAACATGACCTCAAGCTGTCAAACATTTAGTGCTCTCCGTAGTAGATGTGGTACTGGACATCCTCAAGCGAAGCATCCTCCGGGAGCTTCTCCAGGATCTGGCGGACTTCATCCTTTACAGATCTCATATCCCCTCCAGACCTCAGTTCTTGCTGCGTCTCTGAAGCACGACCATCGCCCGACGGGTGCCATCTCTACGCTACGGCGTCGGGCGTCAAATGGAACACTCGCACCAAGTTCACTGGTAGAGTCTACCGCTACTCGACGCACCTGTCCAGCCGGGAAAGCCGCCCGAACGCTCCGAATCCGGGCACTCACCGCAGAGGCACAAAGACACAAAGTGAAGATGTGAGATGGAAGATGAGAGATGTGAGATGTGCCGGCAAGCACCGGGGCGAGCAACCGCAGATGCCGCAGATTTCGCCAGAACCCCTGGACCCTAGAACCCCGGAACCCGGACGTCCAAGAACCGCCAAGGACGCCAAGAACGCCAAGGTTCGGGGGTCTGCCACGAAAACACGAAACAGGATGAAACGAAGGGGCGGCTAGGTCAGGACGAGCCGACCTGTGATCCGGGGCGCGGGAGCGACGCTCCGGCTTTTGGTCGTGCGTCCGGCACGGGCGCTGACTTGCGCCGTCGGCTGCGCAGCCGCGGCTACGGTTCGGGCGCGGGGACGCTGAAGACATCGAAGCGGATGGCGGCAAGGACTGACGGGTCGAGACCGCGGCGCTGCCACTTTTCCAGGAGCACCTGAGCTTCGCGCGCCAGGGTCGGGCCGGAAATCGTGCGTCCGTGAGAGAGACGGAACAACTGCCGGGCGTAGTCGAGGTAGAAGACTATGAACATCGTGTCGATGCCGCTTGCGGATAGCACCTGTTTCGTGTCCGTTTCCATCGCGCACAGAGCTACGAGCGAAGCCTGGTAGCGTTCGCACATTTCGGCATAGATGCGGGCTGTTGTTTGCGCTGCAATCTCGGGCGAGTACTTCGCCTTCCAGCGCGACAGTCTGCGGGTTACATCAGACATAGTGAGTCTCCTTTCAGGCCGTCAGGCCTGGTTACTGACTTCTCGGACCTTCTGGGCCGTCTTGGCCATTGGGGCTTGGTCATTGGTCATTAGTCCACTTGGCCTTCACCGGTATTAGAGTTCCCTCCAGCCCGGAACGTAACATGGATCTTCACAGCGCGTAGCGGATGCGCTGCTGTGGACCCGGCGACCTCCGGACCGAGACCTGAGCCGGGACTTGCGCCGGCGACCTGGGGGTCAATCCGGGGGTGACTGCCGGGCTCAAGGCCGAACACAACACGACCGTCACCATGGCCATCAATCAAGGACTTGGCGCGGGCCTCAGCGCCAGGTAGAACGCCCGGCTCAGTGCGGCACGCAACCGCGCGATCACTGTTGCGACCAGCGCTGCGTAGGCTCCGGATCTCAGCGCCGCTGTCGGCGTCTGGTCCGACCCGGCCGTGAGCGCGGCGTTCACTTGGCCGTTCAGCCGCGAGTTGAACGCGGCGACCAGTCACGCCATCAGCGTGGAGTCAACTGCCGAACTCAGGACGGCATCAAGTCGCGCGGTTCTGGTGCGGGTGCTTTGAACTGCACCCGGTTCTGCACCCAAGCTCCACCCGAACCGCGTGAGGGCGACCGCAGACCCGCGTCTTCCGGGCAAAGCGGCAGTCTCGCTTCCGCAATCCAGACGGCGTTCCGACCTGAGTGAATCACGGCCGCCAAGGACACATTCGTGGCGGCCTCATTGCGGCGTGGAACTTCTCACTGGGGGCAAGCAGTGAGCTACCCCTGCAGGAACTCAGCAGAGCACTCTGCCGTAAGTGACTGAAAGTAATCATTTTAGCCATCACAGGAGCTTATTGACAGGAGTACGCCCACGGATATTATTATCCAACTTGGTTGAATAGTATGTTGCAGAAGGTGGATACGCTGGTCGGGACGATGGAGTCGAGCCGACAGGCTCTGAATCCGATGTCAAAGCCACGAAAGCACGAAAGGCACGAAACGGACAGGAGAGTATCCGCAGATGACGCAGATTACTCAGATGTCCGGGATTCCGGAACCGAATCTGCGAAATCTGTGGTGTCCGCTTCGGTTCCCCTTCATTCGGTTTCGTGTCTTCGTGGCTATCGATTTCGGAGTCGGGGCCAGCATGGCTGGAGCTCAAGGGTCTTCCTGACCGGCCCGCCCGAGGCGGCAGGAAACGACAAGAAGAAGGTGCCCGATTCCCGAGATGAGCCACGGAAACACGAAGGAAACGATAAACCACAGATGGACACCGATTCGGAGTTGGGAATCGGCCCGAGCATCAGTGTTTATCCGTGGCTAACCCTTTCCGGTCTTCGTGGCAATCGGTGTCGGAATCAGGGACCGCAAACAAACAGAAGGAGGAGAAGATGAGAAGCAGGTTCGCGATAGCTCTCGCAATCGCGGCAGTCTGCGTAACGACTGCATGGGCCGGCTGGACCAGCGATGCCTTGGTCACCGGTAGTCAGAATGTGCTGCGTACTTTGAACGGTGACAATAGCGCACACAAGGTAGTCTTTGGCACCGACGGCGTCGGACACCTGGTGTGGCAAGGTGGACCCGTATCGGGCCGGCCCGGGCACATCGTGACCCCCTTTGCGCATTGCTGCTACGATTGATGTTACCTGACGATCAACCAGCGCGTCAAGGTCGAGCGCCGGGAGCAGGAGTATGCGCTGGTCAATCCCTGGCGC
>VGIR01000183.1 GCA_016867815.1 candidate division WOR-3 bacterium
CGCGTTCGATTCCCCGGTACTCCTGGTCCCGCAGATACGAATCGAACAGATCGTGTCCGAGTCCCTTGCGCCGGCCGAGACGGGTCATTGTGAAGCTGCGGGCCGCCACTGCCTGTGCCTTGGCGGCCTCGAACGTACGGACGTTGATCGGACCGATCTCGCAGGGAACCACCCCGCGCAGGTAATCTTCAAGCCCGAGAACGTTGACGACAGCGAGGTCACCGTCTGCGGCCCGAAAGACAAGCAGACGTCCACGATAGCTCCGGTCTCCGACCCGAACAAAACCGCCTTCTCCGGCCGCAACCGCCAGGGTATCGGCAGTCCGCAATGGTGCGGGGCCGCCGGACGCGACCACCAGCCCTCCTTCGAAACCAGCCTGTATCAACTGATTGGGGTCCACCGACTGCCGAGATGTACTAGCGGCCAGCGTCAGTCCCCTGTTTGAACTGAAGAAAGCGACACCTTTGGTCGTCAGCCTCACCCGGACAGAAGGCTCTCCTGTCAGGCCGGGCTTCGGAGGGGGAACCGGTCTGGTGGGCGCCATCGGCGCATGGTAGCAACAGCCGGCAAGGCACAGGATTGCGGCGACTAACGCGAGCATACGCATCCGCTGTCAATCTAGCCGACCTCGACTGGATGGTCAACAACTGCCCGGGGCAGCACTTTACAATACCCACACATACCCTAGAATACAGGAATGCAACACCGGGATAAGCGAGTCGCTGACGCCATCAAAGACTCCGTCGCCAAGATCGTACTTAGCGAACTCTCCGACCCGAAGATCGGGTTCGTAACCGTGACCCGCTGCCACATCTCGCGCGACCTCAAGAACGCGACGGTCTACTTCTCCATTCTGGGCGACGAGACTACCCAGAAGCAGTCGTTCGAACATCTCCAGGGCGCGCGCGGGTACATCCGGCGCCGGCTCGGCCAGATGGTGGTTTTCCGGGTACTGCCGGAACTCCGGTTCGCTCTCGACGACATGCTGGCCCACGAGATGCACATCAACGAGATAATATCCGACCTCCACAGGAACGAGCCCGGAGAACTGGACTAGCCGGACAGGTTTGATCGGTCCGATGCGAGGGGTGCTGAACGCCAACAAGCCGTCGGGTATAACGTCGTACGATGTCATCCGACACATCAAGTCCATCCTTCGGTCGCCAGTTCCCATTGGACACGCCGGGACGCTGGATCCACTTGCATCGGGTGTGCTCCTCGTACTCCTGGGTGAGGCAACCAAGGTCAGCCGTTTCTTACTCACCCTGCCCAAGGAGTATGTGGCCGGCGTGTTGTTCGGGAAACAGACCGACACCGACGACATCACCGGGGAAACGTTGAGTGAGCGGCCGATGAGCTACCTCACAGCGGATTCCGTAAGAGCCGGTCTGGAGCTATTCACCGGCGAGATCGAACAGGTGCCTCCCGCATTCTCCGCCCTGAAGCAGGACGGCGAGCCGCTGTACCGGCTCGCCCGCAAAGGCCAGGTAGTCTGCCCGAAGCCACGCAAGATCATGATCTCCAAGCTGGAGCTGCTCGACTGGCAGCCTCCGGCCGCGACAATCAGGTGCGTGGTGTCGGCAGGGACGTACGTCCGGGCCCTGGCGCGCGATCTGGGCAAGTCGCTGGGCACGGTCGCGACGCTGGCGTCTCTGGTCCGTACTAGAGTGGGGCCGTTCAGCATCGAGGACGCGACCACGCCGGACTCGCTCGACGCGACCTCGCTGATCGAAAGGCTCGCCCCGATTGACGTCGCGCTGTCCTGGATGCCGCGCCTGGCAGTCTCCCCCATCCAGGCGCGGCAACTGCACCAGGGTAAAGTAGTAAGCGAGCTTGCCGGCCCGACTCCGTCCGGGGTTGACGGCTTTGCGTTGGCCCAGACCGAGGATCTCAGATTCCTCGCGGTCGTCGCTCTAGCAGGTGGGGGGATGCGAACCGAACGAATAGTCTATGCCGACTGACGCTGGTTCGCCGTCCCTGATTCCGGGCCCGGCTGCTCCGTTGGTAGTTGCCCTTGGCTCGTTCGACGGCGTCCACCTCGGACACCAGCAGATCATCCTTCGCGCCTCCGGCATCGCCGCGGGTTTGGGTGGCGTGACCGCGGTCCTTACCTATGACCCTCTTCCCGCTCAACTCATCTACACCGACTTCACCTACGTGCTTACCCCGTTGAATGAGAAGAAGGTTCTGCTAACCGAACTGGGCGTACAATACATCTGCGTACTCCGGTTCGATGCCGGCCTGCGCGGCACCACCGCACCTGACTTCATACAGCGCCACATTGTCGAGTCACTGCACCCGGTGGCAGTGGTTGTCGGCCACGACCATCGCTTCGGCAGTCACGGAACCGGTGACGCCGGCCTGCTCAGCCGGACCCTGGAGCCGCTCGGCATCAGGGTCGAAGTCGTCCCAGAGATACTGCTCCGCAGCGTACCGGTTCGGAGCACGACGATCCGCGAGCACCTGCTTCTCGGCCACGTCGGCCTGGCGGCCGAACTGCTCGGTCGGTGCTACGCCATGAGCGGCACGGTCGTTCCGGGTACGGGAACCGGACGCCGACTCGGGTTCCCGACCATCAATCTGCGTCCGTTCGAGCGGGAGACTCTGGTTCCGGCGGATGGAGTCTACACTTGTCGGGTGGATGCGGCCGGCCGCACGTTCGACGCCCTGCTGAACATCGGGCACCGACCCACTTTCGGCGGCGAGACCCGCACCATCGAAGCACACCTGCTCGACGTTCAGCTTGCCGCCCCCCCGCGCACTGCCGTGTTCCGCCTGGTCGACCGTCTCCGCCCGGAACGCCGGTTCGAGA
>VGIR01000184.1 GCA_016867815.1 candidate division WOR-3 bacterium
GACGTAGATGTTGTCGGTCGAACTCCCGAAAGCCAGATGGTACGGCGGCCTCAGTGGCCCCAGCGAGTCCGGCAGCAGGATTGTATCGGGAACCGGCGGAGTCCACGCCAGACTCACCGAGACGCCCAGCGCCAGCGCGCACAGGAGTGCCCTGGCCTTTGCGGCCCGGATGGTCGAGATGGAGTAGCGACCCCGAACGCGGTCCTTGGTGCCACGCGTCATGCGTTCCTCCTACCTTGTCACAACGACTTTGCGAACCGAGGCGCCCGGTCTCCCGTCTTCGGTCACCCGTCCTCTGACAAAGTACACTCCCGGCGCAGGCCGCTCCGCTTTGTCTGAGCCCGGGCTCAGTCTTGCGACTCTTCTGCCCGAGATGTCGTAGATGTCCGCCTGCCGCAAGCCTGCCGGCAAGCCCAACTGCCGCATGATGGTCCCGATGCCCTTCGCACGCGGGGCTGGAACCGCCTCCTGTATGCCAGGAATCAGGCTGTCTCGGAATACCGATATGCTCCCGCTGTACGCGTTTGCGACGTACATCCGCCCATCACGGGAGTTCCAGACAGCAACGCCGGGGCGATGCCCCGACACCGGGATGGAATCGAGAATCGAGTCCGTCGGCCCGTCCATGATGAACACACGCCCGGGTTCCGTCCCACTCGTGATGTACATCTTGTCGTTGAGAACATCGTGCGTCACAGAAAACGGGTTCACTATGGAGGTGATCACACTCGTTAGCGTGTCCGCCTCGGCATCTACGACCGCGACCAGCGAGCCGAACACCGCGTGCGCCATGTAGACCTTGCGGTCCGTCTCGTTGGTGCAACCGTTGGAGCCTATGACCCCGGGAATGGCCGCGACCATGGAATCCGACCCCGCGTCCAGCACTGCGATCTCGGGCGAACTGACGCCCACCATGTATATCTTGCCTACAGACTGGCAGTAGATTGGGCAAGAGGCCTTGTACATCAGCGTGTCCACCCAGGAATTGGTCGAGCAATCCACGACGGCAACGAAATGCTCGTTATACACTGGGCGACACGGGACTAGAACTTCGTCACGCTCGGGGTTGTACAGCGGGTTTTTCGGGCTTCCGGTGAGTGGAATTGTGCGGACAGGAAGGTCACTCCGGCAGTCGATGACAGTCATGCTACCCGACTCATTGGCGCAGTAGATGCGGTTGTGTCTCGGAACATAGGCCATCTGCCGCGGCGATGGACCAGTTCTCACTGCGGCGATGATCGAATCGGTCGTGCAGTCTATCACGTGCAGCGACTCGGCGTCATCGGCGACGTAGAGTTTGTTGTCCAGTGAATCGTAGCAGAGGGCCGAGACGAACTGCCCGTGCGGCAGTATCGTTCGGACGGCTCCGGACGCGCAATCAAGAGCATGGACGTTCCCGTTGCACGCGTCGCCCACGTAGAGTTTGTTGACCCGCGACGCCCAGCAGATCGGCGAGTAAGCATTGCCAACTGTGATTTTGGCACTAGTGAGTGGCCCTCCGTTCGCGGCTATCACGGTCACGTCGTGCTTTGACCTATTCACACTGTAGAACTTGCCCTCGCCCCGGTCGACAAGAAACATCTTCCAGCTGCTCATGACCTCCGAGTGCACGACGTTCCCGGTCGCCAGGTCCAACACGCGGAGTGTGGCCTGATCTGCGTGGGCGACACAGAAGAGCAGATCCTGCTCCGGCAGGCAAAGAACCGAGCCGGGTTCGTAGCCGACGCCGATCGTGTATCTGCGTACGACCGTATCCCCCGAGCAGTCTACCGCCAGCACTGTATCTCCGGTCGGGCCGGGGCAGTAGAGCTCGTTGCGCAGTTCATTGAAGCAGAGGGATTGCTCGACGTTGCTGCCGCCGGGTATCAGCGCCAAGACCGTGTCGGCGTCCGCATCCAGCACAACGAGTTCCAGCGTAGCCGTGCCGCATACGTAGACCCGGCGCGCTGCCGCGTTCACAGCTATGTTCGTTGGATAGAGCGGTGTCGGCACGGTTGTCAGCACCGTATCTCCGATTCCATCGATCACGACGACAGCGCTCTGTCCTCCTTCCGATGCCAGGCAGTATAGCTTGTTCCCGACAGAATCGAATGCCATGGCACCGCCGCCTGCTGCAGTCCATCGGATCACCGAATCGCCCACGCCGTCGATGACGGTGACTGATGGGTCGCCCACCCATTCCGAGGTAACGTACATCTTGCCGTTGACGGTGTTGCAGCACAACTGGCCGGGCCCCGAGTCAAACGCGATCGTGGCAGTTACTTGGTTTGTGAAGCCGTCGATGACGGACATGCGCCCGGCCACGCCCCAATGGCAGTGCGTAGCGTAGAGCTTCTTCGCTACCGGGTTGTAGCAGAGGTGGCTGACGTTCTCCGGAACGGCAATCCGGGCCACCCTTTCGTTGGTGCGCGGGTCAATGACAACAACGTATGCATCCAAGCCGTTGCGCGTCCTGTCATCGTACTCGCCCGAGACATATACCTTGCCTGCATCGGGGTTGCTGGCAATACACGACGGCCAGAGGACCCCAGACAGTGAATCGGGTAGGTAGATGACCTTCTCCAGCCAAGAGCCCTGCCCGTCGTTCACCACTAGGCACAGCACGATCGCGCACAGGAGCACCCCGGCCTTTGCGGCCCGGATGGGTGAGTTTGGATTCCGACCAGACGAACTGCGCTTCACTCCGATTGCCAAGTGCTGCCTCCAGATATCTCACAGAACTTGCACGAATCGGCGTCGAGGTTCCCTGCGTGGCAGACCCTGCGCCTGCCGCACCCTCAAGT
>VGIR01000185.1 GCA_016867815.1 candidate division WOR-3 bacterium
GCCCTGGCTCTGGTCCTGACACGTTCGATGGGGTGAAGCTCCCCATCCTTGATCTGCACGATAGGCTTCACCTGGAGCAAATTCCCCAGGAAGGCCTGTGCTTTGCCGATTCGACCGCCTCTGGCCGCGTATTCAAGCGTGTCTGCGGTGGCCAGGAGATGCGTGCGTGAGATGACGTCCCGAACATGCTGCACTACGCTCTCCAGAGCAGCCCCTGTTTGTGCTTTCTCCGCCGCGGCGAGCACGATGAGGGCGAGAGCCACCGAGTTGAAACGGGAGTCTACCACTTGGACTCTGTCATGAAGGCTCAGCAGCGCCTTGGCCCTGGTGGCCGAACTGAACGTGCCGCTCATTTTCTCGGAGATGTGAATGGAAACGACGTCATCCTCGCCTGCAGTCAGCTCCTGGTAGACCGTCAGGAACGCACCCACAGACGGTTGGGACGTCCTCGGCAGTTCCTCCGCTTCTCTCAGCCTTTGGAAGAACTGCATTGGAGTGATGTCGAGCCTGTCTCTGTAGGGCTCACTCCCGAAGTGGACGCTGCAGGGCACGATGATTATGCCCCGCTCGACTGCAAACTCGGGGTCGAGATCACACGTGCTGTCGGTCACAACCCTCACGACCATGCGGTCCTCACTTCATGGACTCGTTCTCGACCCGGAGGTGGTCCGATCCCTCCCATTCTAGCATTGGTCCTTTCTCGGAATGAAGCCTCGCAGCCTGTCTCCGTCACACAGGCTTGCGCATCGGCTATTTGACCGCTGGCAGCCCGAGTGGAGGGGTTGACACTCTGGCGGGCCCCAGCGCGTCTCACCCTCTGGGCTGGGCGCAGGCGCGGTCATCACGTTGTCCTGTAGCTTTGGAATCCTACAATGGCATACTGACCGTAGGCCGAAGAGGCTCACATGCACTACCATGATGACCACTAGCTGACTCGGAACCAAACGGCCTGTCGATAGACGGAGGCGGAAACGGATGGACCAGGGTATTGGGGCGTGGATAGTGTTCAACGCGCTGGTGTTGGGCCTTTTGGCTCTGGACCTGGGAGTGTTTCACCGAAAAGCCCACTCGGTGTCGACGAAAGAGGCCGCCATCTGGAGCGCGGCCTGGATAGGGCTCGCCCTCCTTTTCAATCTGGGAATCTACTTCTGGAAAGGACCGCGTCCGGCGGTCGAATACCTAGCAGGCTACCTGATCGAGAAGTCGCTCAGCGTCGACAATATCTTCGTTTTCATTGTCATCTTAGGTACCTTCAACGTCCCATCCGCATACCAGCACCGTGTCCTGTTCTGGGGCGTCCTCGGCGCGCTGGTGATGCGTGGGGCGATGATCGCAGCCGGCTCGGCACTCTTGGACCAGTTTCACTGGATAGTCTACCTTTTCGGTAGCTTCCTGGTCTTCACCGGATTGCGCCTTGGGATTCAGCGGAACGAGGAGCCGCATCCTGAACGAAACCCGCTGCTCAAGCTGGCGCGCCGGCTGCTGCCGGTGTCAGAGAGGTACGAGGGACAGCGCTTCTTCGTGCGAGAGGCCGGTAGGCTGCTAGTAACACCCCTCTTCTTGGTGTTGCTGGTAGTGGAGGCGACTGACCTGGTCTTCGCTGTGGATTCCATCCCTGCGATCTTCGCGGTGACACGCGATCCTTTCATCGTCTACACGTCCAACGTGTTCGCCTTGCTCGGTCTGAGGTCCCTGTACTTTCTGCTCGCGAGGGCGGTTGGCAAGTTCTACTATCTGAAGATGGCGCTGGCGGCCATTCTTATGTTCGTAGGCGTCAAGATGGTCGTCGCCGAGTTCTACAAGATGCCGGTGGCGGTATCTCTCGGGGTGGTGGTGGGCATTCTCACGTTGGCCGTCGCGGCTTCTATATTCAGGGCAAAGAGGCTGACGCCGAGGGAGTTGTCCACGGCCGAGAGGCGCTAGGCCGCTTTAGGCGCTGTGCTACTTGCTTCCGAGTGTTGCCGGTAGTCGGCAACCTGTGCGTACCCCGCGGTTTGCCCATGGCGTCTTCGGAGCTCGATTGAACCGAACCAGGTTGCACCGAATGCCGTTTGGTTCAGCCAGCCACCTGCTGCATGAACCCGCCGTTGGCGATCACCCAGGTTGGGCCCTATTGGTTAGCACGACTGCTGGCTACCCAGAGAAGGGCCCAATTGGAAGGGCAACTTTGGCGGAAACAGACCAACGATCGGGCCGGCGAAAGAGGCTCTTGTCCTGGCCAAACCTACGTCACCGGCACCGTTTCATACAAGGTTCCCGAGAACGCGATCCCGTCCTCTGGTGGGCCGTTGTCTACCAGCACTCTGCAGACCACAATCGCGTCATCGCCGGGGTACCACTGCACGCCAGCGCGGAATGGCCTTACGAGCGTGCGCTTGTCAAGAATCGCCTCGCCCTCGATCAGGAAACGCTCCACATCGCGCCGACGTACCCCAATTCGAGTTGCCAGTCGTGAGCCGATCTCATCGAGACACTTCCCGTCGTGCAGGTGGAATGCGGCCACGACTCCGTCGATGAGCGGTTTAACTATGGACGCCAGATTAAGAGTTCGATGTGACGGTGGCACGTGGAGAGCGATGGACAACCCAAGACTCCCCTTCCCCTGCCTCAATGGCCGAAGGAGCCGAACCTCACCCGAAGCGATTCCCTTCTTCATAGACAGCCAGGTGATTGAAGCACTCGCAAACGATCCTCTAGTACTGGTTTGTTATATTGACCGAAACGTGCACGAGAAGTGTAGGCAGCGAGTGAGGGCAGGTGAAGTAGAGTGCCAT
>VGIR01000186.1 GCA_016867815.1 candidate division WOR-3 bacterium
GACCATCTCCGGTACTTTCTCACAGCGGTTCTCCTTTCATAACATTCAAACAACCCAGATGCTACCATCCGGGCAGGGGAACCGCTACTGATTTTCAACTAAGACAGGGACATCCTCCTCTACATGCGTCCCGCCATCTGACCCCATAAGTCACCACCCACGCGACTCAATAAGTCATCAAACAAGTCACCCGCAAAGTCACTATTCCAGTGACATGCAATGTCATCAGTCACGTCACTCAAGGGGCAACTGGGGGAGTAACTCCCCCAGTACAAATGCAAGCCATTGGTAGAACATCATATCATCAATAATATCAGTGCTTTATCTGTCAAGTCTGCCGCAGTTGACTCGTTAGTAGGGCGAATGTACAATGCCGCAGATATTGAACCAGAACTAGTGGAGGAATAACATGACTGACCCAAAGAAAAGAGCCGACCGCTGGAAGGCAAAGTACAACCTGGAACGCGTGAACGAAACGCTCACCGACCTGCGTGAAGACATGGCCGCGCGCTACGAAGCAGCCATGAACCAGGTCTACGCCATGGAGATGAAGGTCAAAGAGGTCATCAACGCCGCCGGCGTCTCGACCTCGCTGTACGTCTCCTACTTGAACTTCGGCCGGCAGCTCTACAAGCTGAGCCGGCAGCAGCTCATCTCGGGCGAGACCCTGGCGATGGCCGCGCAGGTGCTTCTCGACAAGTGGACCGCCCGCGGCTGCGACCCCGCTGTCCTCGCCCGGATCCGCAAGGACGTCTTCACTATCGAAGCGCCCAAGCCGTAGCTTCGTCCTTTTCCTGCCGCAAGCTCAAGGGGCGGGCTCACGCCCGCCCCTTCGCTTTCGGACTACTCTCTACTCCCGACTCTCTACTCTCGCGCGCTAGCGCGCCACGTCCGCCTTCTTCACCGCCCGGAGTCCCGTCGTATCGAGACGATAGAAGTAGACGCCGTACGGCCCACCAGCCGGCCTCCGTCGTCCTACCCTCCAAGCGCGTGCCTTGGCTTGACTTCGTCAACGCGGCTGGCTACAGTGATAGAGAGGAATGAATATGAACCCGCTGCTTGAGCGAATCTCCGTCGACCCCAACGTCTGCTTCGGCAAGCCCTGCATCCGCGGCCACCGCATCTGGGTATCTCTCATACTGGACATGCTTGCCGGCGGCATGAGCACTCCGGAGATTCTGAAGGAATACCCGACCCTTGAGGAACTCGATATCCGTGCCGCCATCGCCTACGGCGCCGAGATGTCCAGAGACCGGTACGTGCCCGTCGGGGCGCCCTCCGGCCAGTGAAGTTCAAACTCGACGAGAACTTCGGCACCCGCGCACAACACCTCTTCCAGGCCGCAGGACACGATGTGTCCACGGTCGGCGGCCAAGACCTCTGCGGGAGTCCAGACCGACGGATATTCGAGATCTGCGGCCGGGAAGGTCGCTGCCTCGTCACCTTGGACATTGACTTCGGCGACGTGACCCGCTTCCCTCCGGACCGCAGCGCCGGCGTTGTGGTGCTGCGCCTGCCGAGGAACCCCACTCTTCCTGTTCTCGAATCGCTGGTTGGTACCTTTCTTCGAGCGCTCGGGGACAGGCCGCTCGTCGGGCGTCTCTGGATGGTCGAACCCGGCCGCATTCGCGTCCACCAGACCGAAGCCGAAATCAACCTGCCGGAGTAGGCTCGCCACCGACGCGAGGCCTGCCGCTAGCCGCTTTCGCACCCTCCATATCTCCAAGAGCAGGGCGGGCTTGCGCCCGCCCCACTGCTAACTCCTAACTGCTAACCGCTAGCTCCTCTCACCTCGCCACCACGACCTTGATGACGCTCGACGCTTGATGCTGCACGCCGGACGCCTGACGCATGAAGTAGACGCCCGGCGCCAGCGATCGGACGTCATTTGGACCGGGCCTGAGGTCCAGTATCCTGCGTCCGCTGATGTCGAGCAGCGAGGGCCCTGAACTAGCCAAGGAGTCGGACGAACTCCTCCGGCGTCAAGCCGGCCTGTCTGATGATCTGTCGCAGCGTGCCCCTGCGCAGGTCCTTCGTGTGCCAGGGCACCGTAACGCCGACGCTGCCCTTCACGTAGATACGGTGGCTCCCGCGCTGGCGGACGTACTCGAATCCCACCCGAAGCAGCACAGCCGCCGCCTCGCGCGGCTTGACCCCGGGCAGCTTTGTCATCCGGACTTCAGCAGGTGACGCGAACCGGTGCGACGATAAACCCCTTGCCGCCTTCATCCGTGCCGGCACGGCGGTTCCTCATAACCTCAAGGTAGAGGACCGCAGCCTCACTGATGTTCTCGACAGCCTGCTCAAACGTATCTCCCTCCGAGATGCAGCCGGGCAGAGCCGGAATGTAGA
The DNA here is from genome assembly GCA_016867815.1 of candidate division WOR-3 bacterium. Taxonomy (NCBI): domain Bacteria; kingdom Pseudomonadati; phylum Caldifarciminota; species Caldifarciminota bacterium. The sequence goes on from VGIR01000186.1 coordinate 2,353, forward strand.
CCGTGTATCCGCCCTGCTCCTCGTCGGGTTCAAACACCGCCGTATACTCGCGATACGCACGTCGCAACTGCTTCTTCATTCCTGTCGATTGTAGCCCGCGCACGCCGCGCTGTCAAACGCAGGGCGGGCTCACGCGGGCTCACGCCCGCCCCTTCGCTTTCGGACTACTCTCTACTCCCGATTCTCTACTCTCGCGCGCTAGCGCGCCACCACCGCCTTCTTCACCGACCGGAATCCCGGCGTGTCGAGACGGTAGAAGTAGACACCGCGCGGCACCTGCCTGCCACGGCTGTCCTTGGCGTCCCAGCTTACCGAG
>VGIR01000187.1 GCA_016867815.1 candidate division WOR-3 bacterium
CCTCTGGCGGTTTCCAACTATGACGTTTGCCTCCTGCGCGACAACTACGATCTGAGCGGCGGAGACACGTTCGGGCTCTACATCATCGGCGGACGCATCGACGCCGCCCCGAACTACATCGACTCTATCCAGGTCTACTACCCAATCAGCGACACGGCCGTGGTCATGCATACTGACGCGTTCCCGGGTCGCGCCGGCGATTCCATCACCGTTGCCCACTCATCCATCGTCTACAACAACATTGCCTACAGCATGGGCGGATTCAGCCAGGCCACGGGCGTCACTTCCGCTCAGGTCTGGTCGTTCAACCCGCTGGCGACGGCCGATACACGCTGGTCGCGACTGAAGGACATGCCGTTGGCCCGCGCCTACCCGATTGTCGCAGTTGTCGACTCCTTCCTCTATGCGCTCGGCGGCGATACCTGGTCCAGTTCTTTGCTCTATCCGCGCGCCGAGTGTCAGAGGCTCAACCTGAACGACACAGCTTCCGGCTGGGAGTATGTCGCCAGGATGCCCGATTCGAACTCGCAGGTACGGGCCTTCGGGTTCGACTCCGACAAACCGGGCGACTTCGCGGGTGACATCATCGTCGCCGACCGCGGCGTCTGGCCCTACGAGTCAACGGACTGCTACATCTACCACACGGCGACCGATACGTGGGACACGTTCCCGCGCCTCGGCCAAGCCCGTCGCAACCACGCCGGCGTGTTCATTCCGGACGAGGCGGAAGGAGGCACCGGCGTACCCGGCATCTGGGTTTTCGGCGGCCGCCAACTCCAGGACACGCTCTGCCTGCAGGTCAGCGAGTACTACGCCATCGACATCCCCAGCCACGACGTGGGGGTGACCCAGATACTCGCGCCCCGGGACACGGTTGATTCCGGCGCAACAGTCACACCGCAGGCCGTGATTCGCAACTCAGGTTCCTCGGGAGAGACGTTTGACGTCCGGTTCGCCATCGGCGCCGACTATGCTGATACAGTGACGCTCACCCTCTCGCCTGGCTCGACCGACACGGTGGGCTTTGAGGACTGGGGCGCCTTGGAGCTCGGCACGTTCGCGGTGACCTGCTCCACAATGCTCGCAAGCGACACCAACCCAGCCAACGACGCAGTTCACGACTCCGTCTACGTCAGCCCTTTCACCGGCGTCGCCGAACAGCGCGGACTGCCCGGAGTCTTCTCGCTGGGCAGAGTCGCGCCCAGCCCGTCCAGGGGTAGGGTTGTTGTCCGTTTCGGAGTCCCACGCCTGACTCCGGCGACCGTGAGAGTTTACTCCGCAGCCGGGACGGTGGTGCGAACCATTTGCAGTTCTTCGTTGGCCCCGGGCTACTACTCTCTTGACTGGAACGGCCGCGACGCGGCCGGCCGCCCGGCCGGAGCCGGAGTCTACCTGGTACGGCTCGAGGCCGAGGGTTTCGCCGCCACGCGCAAACTCGTGCTGCAGAGGTAGAGCAAGACATGTCCTCACGCCACCGGCCGCAGGCCTGCTGGATGCGGCTGGGCGGAAGGTGATGGAACTCTATCCGGGTGCGAATGTTGCGCGGGCGCTGGCGCCGGGCGTGTACTTTCTGAAGGAGGGAGGAGAGAGGAGTGAGGAGGGATGAGGGAGGAGCCGGAATCCGCAAGGTCGTGATCACGCGGTAGCGACCGGCGATAGCAGAAGAGCGCATTCCATCGCTTCGTCCGCACCGCCCTGATGGTTGCACTTTCCGACTCCATACGCGTTCTTGCCTGCAACAAGGCAGTTTTCAGGTACTTGCGTGACGGCCGGGCGAAATATCTACCTATCAATAGTCGGTTAGAGAATCTACCTCTCGTCTAAGTGGTGATTCCGGGCATCAACATGTAGACCGTTCCCAAGACGGTTCGGAGGGTGGTTCTCAGAGCCTCATAGGATGCGGTTCAGACCCGGGCTTCCAATGGAAATCCTCGCGCGATGTCCGCCGGGGATTGGACTGAGACTCAGTGCAGCATGGCTGCCGTGAACCCGACCGGGGTCTCGATCTCGATATCCGGAGGCAACGTCCGGGTCATTCCGAAGAGCACACGTGGGGTGATCTGCAGAGGCACGCGCATCGCGATTCGGAGCGCGGTTCGTATCGCGACTTGCAGAAGCGGTTCCGGGAGACCGACCAGGGGCGCGGTCGAATGAAAGCGCCGGGACGCGTGGGGCGTCCCGGCCGAATCAACTCAGGGTCAGGCGCTTCGCACAGGAGGACAGGTTGATCCCGTCCCGAAGAGAGGCGTCTGCGGGCTAGCGCAGCTTCTTCTTGTGGCGCATCGCCTTGATGCGCTTCTTGTACTTGTGGCGCCGTATCTTAGACAGCTTGCGCTTTCGACCACAAGGCATCTATAGGCCTCCCTTCATGAGACTTGCTTTCAGAAGCCGCGAGGCTTTGAACACCGGCACGCGGCGGGGCGGGATGTTCACCGGTTCCTTGGTCTTCGGATTGCGCGCGATCTTGGGCTTGCGCAATTTGGTGGACAAGACACCGAAGCCTCGGATTTCGATGCGGTTCCCTTCCAACAGCATCTTGCACATCTCGTCGAGGAACATCTGCACGAGTTTGCCGACGTCTCGTTTGGTTATACTGGGGTGAACCTGGCGGGAGATAGTCTCGACCAGATCGGCTTTGGTTACTGTC
>VGIR01000188.1 GCA_016867815.1 candidate division WOR-3 bacterium
ACAAATGCGCGCACGCGCGTTGAAACGCTCCACGATTGCCTCGTATGTCATCTGTCCATGGGGCGACTCAAGCAGCCACGACCTCTGCTTGTCATCCTTGATTCGCTGCAGGGCTACTGCCGAATCGACCTTGACGTGGAGAATGACATCTACCTTCGGACAGAGGGAAACGTATCTCGTGATTCTGTCCAGCACGTCATCACCGCGGAAGTTGCCGAAGACATACGTGAGGCTCCTGACGAATCCCTCATCCTCAATCCAGAGCAGGTCGTGTTCACCCAGGAGCGAACCCGCAATCTCGTAGACGATAAGGTGATCGATGAACGCGTACCTCGTCCACTCCTTAAACCAAGGGATGTCCAAGCTATTCCTGGTCGCATCCGACACTTCCGACAGTATGTCGCGGTACTTGTCCAACACCTCGGGCAGAATCTTCGTCTTCCCCTTCGAATACCCATAGCGGTAGATCCACTTTTTGTACTTGGGCCACTTCATCAGCATCAAATGCAGCCGTCCGCCCGGGTTGCCCCTGATGGACGTGTCGTGGAACAGCTTGTACCTGAGCGAGTGCTTCGTATGCATCTTCACACCAAACTGGGTGCGGTCTCTAGTCAACTCACGATTCAAGGTTGATTTTCCGGCACCGAACTGACCGGTGAACTCAAGGACTCTCATGCCCACCCCAACGTGAATCGTAGCGTCAGCGCGAGCGCCCCTTGTGCGCGAGTGCTGAAGGGACGAGGGATGGGAGCGGAGGGATGACCAAACGGGGTCACGTGGTTGCGGCGTCGATCATGTCCAGAACTTCTCCGTCAATGGTCTCATCGAACTTCCGCGCGAATAGCTCGCTCCTGCTCATGAGGCGGCTGAAGTCGTTCTTCCCCAGAAGGGCCGGGTGAGCTTGGTGCTGTGAGAAATCGGTGTATACCAGGTCGTCATTCACAAGGCGGTCCTTGAGAGTGGAATTCAGGAGGATCGTCTGGAAGAATACCTCGTCGGGAATAGCCACGTGCCTGAAGAACCTCATGAAGGCTTTGTTGTCGCGCACGAATCGATGGATGTACTCGACACACTCCCTGGAAAGACACCAGTAGGAGCTTCCGTAGAACGGTTCCAGGCCTCCCGGCATCCGGCGCCGCAGCGGGATTGCCTTGGCGAAGACATTCCACGCCCGGTTCAGCACAGGCGACTCAAACATGTCTGCCCGAGGAAAAACGAGGTGCCACCTACCCCAGAACAAGTGCCAATAGATGTGACGTTCATCCCATCTTCCGGCCCAGGGGGCATCCTTTGTGAAGTAGTGAATGAAAGACCTGCCTCCGCTCTCCTGCAGGAACTGCTGGATGTGATGATTGGACTTGATCGGATAGTCCTGACCGGTAATCAGCACAACGTAGTCGCACGCAGCACCACTATTGATGATCTGCTCGATACCAGACAGGGTCGCCCGGACGTGGCCGAAGTCTCCCCAGTTACACGTGTGGCGTTTCAAGAACGAGACATTCGCGCTGCCGGCAAGTGGGTCGGCCATTCCTCTGTATACCTGCTCGCTGGACTTCCTGTCCACATGTATGTAGAAGGAAATCCCATCCGCGTTGAGCCTGTTCACAAGACGCACCAACTGGTCCGGCAGCTTGTACGCGCTGATGATGTAGGCTAGTCTCATGGATGCCAGCCGCCATGGTCTGCCCGAGGGTGTGCAACCTCTGCCCCGCTCATCTCCGCCAAGCGCGGGCTCGCGGTCCACGCGGTCATTATTCAGAGGCAGGCGGGGAAGTCAAGGTTGAGGTCGAGCACCTCGTCCGTCGTCCTTCGCCGGCAGGAGGCAGCGCACTTCGCCGCCGGGCAGATGCGGACCGTCACCGCGCTACCCGACCGCCGCGCTCAGAATCATCGCCGCAGCAGGGGACAGGAGCTGTGTCGTTTGCGGGTCTTCCCGGGCGCGGCTGCGCCTCGAATCGGGCAACGTCCGCTGTCGCCGGACGGCAAAGAACCCGGGGTCTCTGGACGCCGGTCATTTCCCGCCAGTGGCGCTGCCGGGTCTCGGCCGGCGTTGCCTCTCGCAGACTGCCTCGAATACGCGGTCGATTATCGCTCTATCCACATTCTCGTCGAACTTCCTGGCGAAGAGCATGTCAGAGGCCACTAGGCTCTCAAAGTCCGATTCTCTGAATACATGCGGAGACCCGCGCCTTTCACTCCTCTGCCAGTCGACCAGAAGCATGTTCGCTCGGGGATCCTCCTCCGTCCACGAGTACAGTCTCTCGTAGAATGGGGAATTGAAGACAAGAGTCTGCAGGAAATGCTCGTCCGGGGCAGCGCTGTGGCGAAAGAAGTCGATCTTCGTCTTGTTTGCGAGCACAAAACGTGCAAGCGCATGCGTGATGCTGAACCACTGTGATCCCTTCTTGACAGACTCCGCACGCCGCGCAAGGCGGCTGTAGTGTAGTCTGTTCTGGACGGCGAGCAGGCACTCGTTCGCAATACGACCCGCCGCCCCCGCCAAACCCCTCCTGCGAAGAGCATTGCTGAAGAGATAGTAGCGGGCCACTCTGTTGATATCCCAGTCGCGCCCGAACTGCACGAATTCCCTGCTACCGTTGCGCTGGAAGAACGCGTGGATTTCGT
>VGIR01000189.1 GCA_016867815.1 candidate division WOR-3 bacterium
GAGTTCCGGGACAAAGTGGCCATTCATGACGAAAGAAGGCAAGCGAATCACCGTGTCCACTTCCACCTGGGCAGACAGCAGCACGGGAACGAGCAGTAGCAGTAGTTTCTTCATAGGTGCTCCAATACTGGAGGGGCGAGTCTCCCCGCCCCTCCGGGTGCCGAGTCTATCTTACCACTGCCTTGAGTGTAGCATGTTCCGAGCCGATGTCGATACGCACGAAATATGCTCCTGCGCTGAGCTTCCGGCCAGCAGCATCCTGACCCCAACTCAGCCGATGTAGGCCTGGCTTCTGCGCCCCCGCGTCCAGCTTTCCGAACTGCCTGCCCGTGGCATCGAAGACCGATGCTTTGACTCGGGCAGAAGTGCTCAACTGATACTCGACCTCGATACCATCGCGGCCGTTGATGACGCGTGCTCTGGTATTCCCTTTCGGCATGACGCCGGCAGGCTGCGCCTCCGCAACTCCTGCGTACCCGGTGTCGCGCAGGACGTGAACACTCGTACTCTCGAAGCCGATGGCAAAGACCCGCTCGCGGATCGGGTCGATCTGAAAGTCGATCGGCGGGTAGTAGCCCAAGACGAGGTTGTCCACAATGATGGAGTCGGTGTTGCAGTCGATAACGTACATACCGAGGTCCTGGTGCGACGACGCCTGAGCCCTGGTCAGATAGATCCGATTGCTCCAGGGCACCCAACGTAGAAGGTCGACCGGCCACGGCTTGATTGGGAACGATATCATCTTCATAATTGTATCGGTTGTGCAGTCAATGACATAGAGTGCAGAGCGACCGGTGATGCTGTCCTCTCCGAGTATGTACGCCTTCTGATCTCTGGTGTTCAGCGCCACGCCGTTGTACAGGTGGCCCGCGCTGAACGGAAATGTCTTGATGACCGTGTCGTACTTGGTGTCGATCACGCCGGCCGGACCACCGAGGCCGTCGATCCCGTAGTAGGCTTTGCGCAGGGCGTGGTTGAAGTTCATGATGTGCGTTGGCCACGTAGACGTAGCTGGGATGTCTATGATCGCCCGGAGTGAATCGTTGCCACAATCGTATACGGCGAGTTTGGTTGGTGCCCCCCACGCGCTGAGCGACACGTACAGCTTGTTGCCGACCGAATCCCACGACGGATTCCGGAAGCCGTAGCCGGAGGCAGGCGAGGGGAATCCCCTCACAAGCGAATCGGACGCGCAGTCAATCGCGCCGAAGCTATCGGCGACTGGACGGTACAGACGGTCGGTCGAGTACACATACGCGCTGCCGAGGCCGCTCCACATGAGCGTCCTGATCAGCGTATCGGCAATACCATCAATGACCACCAGACTGTCTGGGCTCGGGTTGACGGAGACATAGAGCTTCTGACGTCGCCAGTTCCATGAATAGCAGCCAAACCCTTGGTTCCATGACCTCGGAATCCGGCCGAGCAGTTCCCACGTCGAGCAGTCCAGCGCGTAGTGCTCATACCAGCCAAGAACATACAGCTTGTTGAGCTCAGGGATGAAGTGGCCATTCAGGGCGAAAGAGGGCATGCGAATCACCGTGTCCACTTCCACCTGGGCAAACAGCAGCACGGGAGCGAGCAGTAGCAGTAGTTTCTTCATGAGTGCTCCAATACTGGAGGGGCGGGAGGCCCGCCCCTCCGGTTGCCGAGTCTATCTTACCACTGCCTTGAGTGTAGCTTGTTCCGCGCCGATGTCGATGCGCACGAAGTATGCTCCTGCGCTGAGCTTCCGGCCTGCGGCATCCTGACCCCAGCTCAGCCGATGAGCGCCGGGCTTCTGCGCACCCGCGTCCAGGTCTCCGAACTGCCTGCCCGTGGCGTCGAAGACCGACGCTCTGACTCGGGCGGAAGTGCTCAACTGATACTGGACTGTCACTCTGCCCGGGTCGTTGAGAGATCGGGCAAAGGAAGAGGCAAGCCGACCAGAACCGCCCTGCTGAGCTCGTTCGTAGCCGGGAAGTGTGAAGCGGTAGAAGTCGTTCCGGGGACCACTGCCGACGTCTCCAACGATGAGGTAGAGATGGTGGACGTCATACTCCACGCCATACGCCATCGAAGCGCCCCAGCCCAGCGACTGCGGAAGCTGGCCCTCCTTCCACCAGCCAGACCGGTTACTGTGATAGTAGAGTGTGTCGCAGTTCTCTCCGAAGACAACCCAAGGACCAGGGTACTCCTCGATCGGCGTCTCGTCCGCCGCTTCATGCGTGACGATGGCACTCCCGACGCCCTGGGTCTTGGGAGTGGTAATGTCGTCGTTCCACGTATCTCCGTCGATGTAGTAGATCTTGACGTACTGATTGTCGGCTCCGCTTAGCGCCACCAGGCACTCCTCGTTGGAGTAGAAGTCCTTCTCGTACGCGAGCGAGCCGCCATAGGACACCGCAACCGGGATGTCTGACAACTGCGTCCAACCTCCCTCAAGTGTGAAGCTGTGCACCGAGCCAGCGGTCCAGGTGATGCCGACGCGATGGGCGATCTGCCAGTAGTACACGTCGTTGTCCAGCGTGTCAGTGGTCTGGTAGGTTGTGTCGTTTGTCGAGTCCACAAACACTGGGTTGGACATGTCCGAGTTCGGCGATACCGTGATCTTGTACTTCTCCG
>VGIR01000190.1 GCA_016867815.1 candidate division WOR-3 bacterium
AGTAGCGATAGTGGTAGCCATCGCTCCTGTCGTACTTCTCCCAGTATTGCGCACGCACCTCGGTCCCGCGCGTGACTATTCTGGACACCGCCTCGGCGTCGGTGACTACACGGCGTTCGGTGTGGGTGATGTCTTCTCTCAACTGCTGGATTTCCTGCTGGTGCATCTGCACGAGGACGCTGAAGTCTACACCAAGGTACTCGGCATAGCGCTTGAGCATGTCGGCAATCGCTGCATCCTTGGCCTTGTCCTGACTCTCGTCTTGACCCTCGCCGACAAAGGACTTGTGCCCAGGCGCCGTGGGCGTAAGCGCAACCCACTCCGGCTTGGCTGGGGCGCTCCGCTCGACCGGCGTGTCCTGCTCCATACCGCGGCGGACCCTGACGACCGGGGCGGTTGCGCATCCCGCTCCGAGCAGGACCAAGAAGAGAAGACCTTGGCAGAATCGCAGGACTGCTACTCGCCTCCCTGCTTCAGTTCGCCCTCGGTCTTCTTCGACTCCCAGTACCGCTGGAAGACTTCGTTCACCCGCCGAAGCTGCTCTTGCGACATGTTCCACTCCTGCTTCTTCCGGTTGGTGTAGTCCGAGAAGGATTGCCGCGTCTGCGCATCAGGCAGAACCAGCCGGGCGAAGCACAGGAAGAACGGCTCGCCCGTCTCCGCCGACTGCCACTTTTCCACATAGAACTTCGTGACTTCTGAGTTCTGGATTACCGCCTGTGAGTTCATCTCGATGTAGTCACGCGAGGCGACCGAAGGATTGAGTACCGCACCAGCCAGACCGAGTTCAGCCACGACTTGCTCAAACGCATCCCGGACAGCGGTCTCGAGATATCTGGACGCTCGCAGCCGCGAATCACGCTCCGCGTCGTCTCGGCAGCTCTTTTCGTCTGCATACTTGTGGGACATGCCCACAACTATGTGTTCGCCGCCAGTGGCCTTGGGTGTCTCGTAGGCCCAGTCGGGCCTTGCGCTCTCGGACGTCCACAACAGCTTGTCGCCTGGCGGCGGTTGGACAGTCTGCTTCTTGGCGCAGAACAGACACGCGACAGCCGCCAGTGCTACGACTACTCTCAGTGTTCGCATCAGTCCTCCTTGATGGTTAACCTACGTACACTTATACTCAAACAGACCAGCGCTGTCAACCAGACGCTTGACGGTGTCGGGCGCGGACGTTCCTATGGTTCAGAAGGATATGCGCGAGGGGCGTCAAGTCAAGGCGCGGCGGACGCCGCGTTCAGTCGAGTTCGCCTTTGCGCTCCATGTCGGCGAACAGGGCAACGATAGCCTGCTTCATTCTGACGAATGGCTCGGGCGGGAGTCCGTGCTCGTCAGCCCAGGTGTCGAGCCTCGCCATCGCCCGCGCGCGTCCGCTCGGCTTGCTCACGCAGCAGCCGCTGACGCTTCCCTACTTCCTTCGGAAGTAGGGTAGAATTGGATGGCTCATCTGAGGCGGGTTGCTGACGCCCAGTTTAGTATATGTCCTCCTCCGATGAAGTCGAGGAATGTTCTAAGTTGGTCATTGGCAATTGGTTATTGGGCATTGGTGTATCTCCCCTACCCCGCCCCCTAGGCTCTTTGGGAGGTTGTCTGGCACGCTGCCCGGAAAGCGGTTCGGGAAGCTGCTCCGCAGGCTATCCGGAGAGGAATCTGAAGGGCTACCCGGACTGCTGTTCGGTCGGCTACTCGGAAGGCTATTCGGAGGGGAATTGGACGAGCTCTCTGGGAAGCTGCGGGGACTGCTGTTCCTCGGGCAGCTCCGCGGATTGCCCGGCGAGCAGTTCAGGAGGCAGCCCGGAAAGCAGTCTGCCGGAGAGTTCGGAGAGCAGCTTCCCAAGCTGCTCGGAGAGCTGCCGGGGAGACTGCCTGGCGCGGTCCTTGGCGAACTCACTTGGCAGCGCAGTCGAGACACAAGAGGGATTGACCACCAAGACACAAAGACACCAGGAGGTCGAGGACGCTCCTCACCCCTACCCTCTCCTCTCAGAGGAGAGGGAGAGCGGAGCGGAGGTGAGGAGGAATCCCGCGCTAGTTCGGTTTGAGGACAACGACCTTGTCGACTTTGCGGCTGGCGCCCGGTCCAGCGCCGGCTAGGCCCCTTCGCCCCAGGCCGGCTCTCCGCCGCCGGGCGGCGGCACCGAATCCCCGGTTTCGCTTACGGCGTAAGGGACGACACCCTTGGGGAAGAGCACCGGTCGGATCTCGTGCACCAACCCGTACTCCAGGGCCTTCCTGGGATCAAGAACCACTTCGGCCTTGACGTCGGCCCTGACCTTGCTGATCTCTGTTCCCGTCGCCTCCGCCATCACCTCGGCCATCCTCTCCTGGTCCAACCTCAGGCTGCGCAACGCCTCCTCAAGCCCGGCTTCGCCCAGCCGCGTGTTGGGGTGAAACGTCACTTCGGGACACCCGACCACGAAGCGTGCGTGCGTGGTGCAGAAGCGCTTTGTGCCGGCACAGAACAGCACCAGACCGGCAGTGCTGACCAGCCCGAAGTTGTAGGTATGAATCTCAATCGGCACTCCCTGCAGGTAGTTGCAGAGCGAAGCGGCAAGCGTCACGCTTCCCCGGATGCCGACATCACGAGGTG
>VGIR01000191.1 GCA_016867815.1 candidate division WOR-3 bacterium
GGATAGGCCCGGGCAAGATAGGCCTGCGCGAGCCGCTCGTTCGCCCTGTCGAAGAGATACTTGAGCTTGATGCTCTTCTCCATCTGCGTGATCGAAAAACCGGTCACGATGTTGTAGACCTGAATGTCCGCGGTCTCGAACGCCTGAACTCGCTGCTCAAGGCTCTCCGGCACCACCACGACCCACGTGACCCCGGCGGCCCTTGCCAGATCGAGCAACTCGTCGAGGTTCCCCTCTGCCGGGATGACTGTCGTCCGCTCGCTCTGGAGCGCAACGAGCACGCTCTCCGACAGGGCCGTCCGGTCATTGTCGGCAACGATGACCGACTGAGGCTGCGACGACTTTGCCCGCTCGCCCCTGATTGCCCGGCCGATGAACACGAAGACCACCATTATCGCCACGAACGGCGCGAGCATCTGCAGAGTAAGCAGCTCCCGCGCTTCCTTGACGATGATGTTGGTGATTACGCGCATCAGAGAGAATTCCTAATTCCTAATTGCCAATCACTAGTCAATGACCAAACGTGTGAAATGACCAATGCCGGAATGCCCGCATGGAAGCCTCCGCCCATTGGACATTCGTTAGGGATTAGTAGTTGGGAATTCGTCATTCTACAGATGCTCCATCTTCAGGAACACCTCTTCCAGGTTCCGGCACCCGTGCTTCTGCTTCAACTCCTCCGGAGCGCCGGTCTCGATGATCTCGCCCTGCTTGATGAGCGCGACCCGGTCGGACAGGAACTCGACCTCGAGCATGTTGTGCGACGAGAGCAGCACGGTTGTCCCCTGGCGCGCGTATTCCCGCACCCGCTTGCGGATACCCATCGAATTCGACACGTCCAGACCCGAGGTCGGCTCATCCAGAATCGCGAGCCTGGGCTTCGTCATCAGGGCCCGGGCCAGCAAGAGCTTCCGCGCCATGCCCTTGGAATAGGTCTTGACCCGGTTCTTGATCCGCTGGCCCAGGTCGGCGAGTTCCATTCCCCGCTCGACCATCGCGTCCCGGTCGCGGTTGTCCTCGGTGTAGAAGGTGGCCATGAACCGCAGGTAGTCGAGCCCGGAGAGGTTCTTGTAGGCGCCGGCGTCCTCAGGCAGATAGCTCAACAGCCGCCGCACGTCGCCCGGCTTCTCGGCCACGTCGAAGCCAAACACACTCACCGTGCCCGACGTCGGCCTGAGCAGGGTCGAGACGATACGGAGTGTCGTGGTCTTGCCTGATCCGTTCGGCCCGATAAGGCCGAACACCTCACCCGGCTTGATGTCGAACGAGATGCCCGCGAGCGCCCTCAGGCCCCCGTAGTTGCGGGTCAGGCCTTTGACGCTGCAGGCAGATTCCACGCACGTATTATAGTTGGATTCGACATTGGTCAAAGTCCGGCGTCATGCGTTCAATTGACCGGGCTTGCGCATCCGGTCTGCGGGCGGGAACCAGCAGCTAGTCCGAAGGACAGCTTCCACCCCGACGGGGTGACAGGTGCACCACTCCCTCCCACCATCGCGTTGCTCTGCCTCTCCTCGTCAGGGAGCGCACGACACTGGCACTGCTTTCCGCCGGGGAAAACAGCGTCTTACCCAGTCCTTCCGCTCCGAAAGAGAGACCCCATTCTCCTGCGCACGATTGCGCGGAGTGTCTTTCTGAACTCCGGGCTACCGCTTCGGCCGCGGGTCAGGAGGGAATGTCTTCGCCAGTTCGCGGAAGCGCGGCAGCATGCCGCTCGCCAGCTTCCTAGCCAGCGCGGTGTCCAACCCAACACGAATCCACTGCGGTTCAAGGATGTACTCGTCAAGCTGCCGCTTCTCCCCCGCGCTGCCGGGCTCATTCTTCAACGCCGCAGTGCAGCACACACCAACCAGACCGCGATAGACCGCCCTCCGTTCCTTGGGCACACTCGCCTCCCCAAGCACCAACTGCACCTCCTGCCAGACCTTCTCAACTGCCGCATTGCGCGCCGCCTGCCACTCATCAATCCTGCGGGCGAGCTCGCGGCGCTGCTCTTCCCGCAGGTTCTGTTTGCGCCCCGGCTTGAGCAGGCTGGCCTCGTACTCATCGAGGCTCAGGTCCGGCAGCCAGTCCAGGTCTCCCGCCATCTCCAGCCGCGCAAACTCCCGGCGCACGCCGTCTTCAAGTTTCCGGATGGCATCCGGCGCAAACCCGCTCGCCTGCTCGAACGTGACCCGCGACTCAGCCAGGAGCTTCTCCCTTCTTCCCGGTTTCGCTTTCCGCGTCCTGTAGAGTATCCGGAACAACTCCAGCCCGTGATTGAACAGCGGCACGGTCACGCTCATCACCGGGTCCAGTCCCGTCTCGTTCACCGCCCGTGACAGGAACCGGCCATACAGAAGGCGCCTTCTCGCTGCCGCCGCATTCTTCCGCGCCCGCGCAAGCCGCAGCGACAGGTCGGGCTTCGCCTGCGCCGGAGTCTTCTCCGGGGCCGTCTTCGGAATGTCGATGCGCAGGTCGTACTTCGTTACCTGGGCCTGCCACTTCTCAGGGACGCTCGCCGCGACCCTGGCCAGCGTCTGCTTGAAGACCCTCTGCTGCGTGGTCGGCAGCTCGGTGTACAGGTCGAGAATGTCGCT
>VGIR01000192.1 GCA_016867815.1 candidate division WOR-3 bacterium
GGAGCTGATACCAACGCGAACAGCAGCAGCAGCACGTGCTACCTCCCGACCGCGCGCATTCCGACGAGCGACAGCAGCAACATGACGACCAGCCAGATGGCGAAGGAAAGCGTGTACACCTTCGAATCCTTCAGCCCGAACACAGCCCTGAGCCCGATGGCAATCAACAGGAACTTCCAGAAATCGAATATGTCAAGCTGGGACAGCAGGGCTTTGAGGAAGGGCTGTTTGAGGTCCGGCGCAGCCACGAGCAGGCTGGTCGTGACCTCGGCCGAGCGTTTGAGCAGGACCAGTAGACCGCGCACTATCACCGCCGGCACCACGACCAGGCTGGCGTTGCAGATGATGGACCACATGCGTTTGAAGTCGCCGGTGCCGCCGAACAGGGGCAGGCTGACGTTGAAAAGGACGGCGAGTAACAGCGCCGCGATGACGCTGATGAAGAGCACGCTGACAACGGGCATGCCGTAGCGCATGACCGGACTGGAATAGAACTTGTCCATGCCCTCGGTCGCCTTCTCTATCTGTTCCTCCGGGACGTTGCGTTCGCGCATCTGTTCGAGCGCGACCTGGCGTTGTTTCTCCCAGTCAACGTAGTGACTGGAGAGAACGGCGAACAGCATGTTGCAGATAATCACGACGACCAGCGGAACGAGCCACGTGGGCTTTTCCTTCAGGCGGGCGAAGGCCCGGCCGGGCGCCAGGTAGATGTCAAGCATGTCAACTCCTTACCGGCAGCAGCCCGTGATTCGGGCCGCTGCCTGACTCGGACGCTACAAGACGCGGATATGATGCGGGAGCCTGGTTCGTGTTCACTTCGACGGACGGACCACTCGGCCGGTATGCTGCGGGTCGTGCCGGTACTGGGGCCAGGTCGTGCTCGCGGCCGGGCCGTCAGTGCGGAACGCGTAGAGACCTCCATCCCACGACCCGACGTAGACAACGCCGTCCGGTCCGATGGTCGGGGATGATGAGTAGTAGACCTGCTTCTCGCCCGACGCCACCTCGCGCGACCACAGCAGGCGGCCGTTCGCAGCCAGGGCGTAGAGGGTGCCGTCGTCCGGCAGGAAATAGACCGTGCCCTTGTCGCTGACCGCGGCGGTGCCTACCAGGACGTCGAGTGCCTCGTAAGCTACGGTCGGGGTGCCTTGTGGGGTCTTGCGGCACAGGTAGTCGCCGTCGGTTCCGAAGTACAGGGAGCTGTCGGTCCCCACCACGACCTCCGGCCGTACCTCGTCGCCGTCCGGCACCGGCGACCGCCACTGCTGCCGGCCATCCGGACCGAGGCAGTAGAGAAAGCCGTCGACATTGCCGACGTACGTGACATCGTTCTCATCGACGACCGCTGAGGCATAGAAGTACTCGCCCTCGGGCGCGCCGAACGCCCAGCGCCGGCGTCCCCGGGCGTCGAGGCAGTAGACCGAGTCGGAGGTTATGTAGATGTGTCCCTTGGGTCCCACGGTTGGCGAGCCGGCGATGTCGTCGCCGGTTTTGTAGCTCCACTTCTTCCTGCCATCAGGTGCGATGGCGGTGACGGTGCCATTGTCGGTGCCGACATAGACAGTGCCGTCGACGCCGATCGCCGGCGTGCAGTAGATCTCATCTCCCAGATACCGCGACCAGCGCTGCTTGCCGGTCGTGTCAAGGCAGTAGAGATTCGAGTCGAGCGAGCCGACGTAGACACGATCGCCGACGATGGCGGCGGCTCCGTAGATGGCATCCTTGGCTTTGAACAGCCATCTCAGTTCACCGTTGACTGGGTTCAGCGAGTAGAAGGTGCCGCCCTCGTCCCCAACGTAGATGTTCCCGTGCAGGTCCAGAGTCGGCGACGCGACGATCGCTTCCGAGTCGAGGGTGGGGAAGAAGCCTTTCTGTATCGGCTCGGGCATGACCCAGATACTTCGAGGTCGGCTCCAGTCAGACGTCCGACCCAGCGAGTCCTTGGCACGGACCGAGATCTGGTATTGACCGGGCATCTCGTAGGTGTGATAGCGACTGACGTCGACCAGGCTGTGCAGTGGCTCGGTCCAGTCGACCGTGTCGCCGTCGCCCCAGGCGATCTGGTAGAACAGCGGCAACGCCGCTTCGGCCGGCGGAAACACCACTGCTTCGATCTCGACCGTTGTGTCCGCCCACATCGGAACAACCACCGAGTCGGGAGCGGACAGAGGGCCGGCACCAAGCAATGCAGCTACGCAAAGTGCAATTGGAATCATCATTTCAACCTCCGGGTCGCGCAGGCAAACTGCCTTCTCGCCGGAGGGCTAGTCCGGATCGAGGAATCACCTGCGTTCTGTTGGTTTGAAGCAAGAGGCTATAGACTATTGGACGCCGTCTGGCTGTCAAGGTTGCGGCTGGCGGCGAACATCCGCCGCGCGGTCACAGCATCAACGGCAATCTGGGATGCGAGCGCTTGCGGGCTCTCGAACCGGCGTTCCGGGCGGAGACGGTCGACCAGGCGGAACACGGCAGTGCGCGGGGGGGCTGCAAGCTGCACGTCGAGCAGGTGTGCTTCGATGGTGCGGGTCTCGCCGCCGAAAGTGGGTCGGTGCCCGATG
>VGIR01000193.1 GCA_016867815.1 candidate division WOR-3 bacterium
GAGCACGAGATACTGGACTGCTCTACCTATCAGGTGCTGGCGCGGATTCCGAGGTCCTATGACAACAGTTGGGGCTACACTTCCTGGAACTGGCGCAGACAGAAGCTCTATGTCGGTTTCAACCCGTTTCCCGAGAGCTTGGTGGTGATCGACATGGCTGCCGACACGCTGGTGACCACGATCGCGGGGAGCGGAATGGGTAGCGCCTACGTAGCGTCAACCGACCGTCTCTACCGAGGCACGGAATCATGTCTGGTGGCGTTGGACTGCGCCGCCGACACGGTTGTGCGGACGATTCCGTCACCGCTCTCCGGCTACCAATTCTTCTACCCGGCGTGGGACTCGGTCGGCGACAAGTTGTACGTCTCCCTGGGTGGCTGGGCACTTCCGCCCAAAGTGACGGTGTACGACTGCGCGACAGACTCGCTGCTGACCATCATCGACATCCCCGACCCGTACCGCACCCACGAGATGAACTTCGACTACGTCCACGATAAGGCCTACTACTCGACCAACGGATTATCCGGGCGCGGCGGAGTGATCGACACTCGGCAAGATACGGTCGTAAAGCGGTTCCCGTTCGACGCAATAGCGCTGTTTAACACCGAGATAGCGCTCAATACCAAGGATCACAAGGCCTACGTTCTTGGCACTGCAGACACAGCTACCGGTGGATCGGCCCTCTATGTGATCGACTGCGACACCGACTCCGTCGTCAGGAAGATAGAGTTTCCCCACAGGCCATGGCCCGTGCAACTGGTGCGCTGGGTGCCGTGGAGCAATCGGGTCTACGTCTCTTGGATGAACGTGCCGGCGGGTTTTGATCTTGGGATGTACGTGGTCGACTGCAACACCGATTCCCTCATCGTGGACAACTGGGTTCTGGGCTACTGGCCACCGTACGACTTTCAGATCGACCCGGTCCGCGAGCGGGTTTTCGCCATCGGCTGTGAGAGTACGTCGGTCCACGTCCTGCGCGACACCGGCTACGGGGGAGTTGTTGAAGCCAGGCCAGCCGGGCCGCGTCTCGCTTCGGTCTTGCAGGTACAGCCGACGTCAGGTGGGTACGAGGTGAGCTACTCCGTTGCCTCGCCCTGCCGGGTAGACCTTTCGGTCTCCGACCTGATTGGCCGAGAGGTCAGGCAACTCGTGACAGGCGAACAGCCGGCAGGCCGGCACCGGGCCATTTGGGACCGCCGCGACCAGGAAGGGGCTGCGGTTCCCGGAGGTATCTACTTTGTCCACCTTAGCACGCCTGACTTCGCCGCGGTCAAGAAGGCGGTGGTGACGAGATGAGCGGCAAGTAGACAGAATACGGTAGACAGTAGACAGGGCGGGGCGGGCGCAAGTCCGCCCCTAGCTTGGAGATATCTAGGACGCGAAAGCGGCTAGCGGTAGGCCTCGCGTCGGTGACGGACGTGGAAGATGCAGACGACGCCAGGCACAGCTCCGTACTCGTAGATGACGCGGTAGTCCCCGACCCGGATCCGGTGCAGGTGCTCAGCGCCGACGAGCTTGCGGCTGCCTGCTGGTACGGGGTTGGTCGCCAGTTGTTCGACAGCGGCGACGACGCGCGGTATCTGTTTGCGGTCTATGCCGCGCAGGTCACGCTCGGCCGAGCGCTTCCATTCAACGCGGCAGGAGGCCACCGGCCTTCAGCCTTTTCTTGACCGAAGCGAAAGGGACCGCGGGCTCGTTTCGGCGCTCGGCCACAACCGCGAGGTCATGCAGATCCTCCAGTAGTTCCTCGTATTCGTCTACCGGAACGACCACCGACACGCGCTTTCCCTTTCGGTCCACGATGAACCGATTCCTAGTGACTGCCATGGGACTTTCATTCTAGCGCTGCCTTGTTCGTGGTCAATCGGTGCGGTACTTGCGGTCGATGAAGAAGGTCGTGGTCGCGCGCTAGCGCGCGAGAGTAGAGAGTCGGGAGTAGAGAGTAGTCCGAAAGCGAAGGGGCGGGCGAAAGCCCGCCCCTGATCCTGAGGCGAGGTGCGACATACGTCAGCCTGCGGCTACGGTGCCGGCGCGGGGACGCTGAAGACGTCGGTGCGGATCGCGGCGAGGACCTCGGGTCTGAGACCGCGATTCTGCCACTTCTCAAGCAGGATCTGGGCTTCCCGCGCGAGGGTCGGGCCGGAGATGGATCGGCCGTGCGAGAGGCGGAACAACTGCCGGGCGAAGTCGAGGTAGAAGACGATAAACATCGTGTCGACGCCGCTGGAGTCCAGCACCTGCTTTGTCTCCGTCTCGTTTGAGCACAGTGCTACGAGCGAAGCCTGGTAGCGGTCGCACATGTCGGCATAGATACGGGCGGTCGTCTGCGCGGCAATCTCCGGCGAGTACTTCGCCTGCCAGCGCGAGAGTCGGCGAGTTACTACGGAGAGCACTAAATGTTTGACAGCTTGAGGTCATGTTGCCGCATATCGGACGTGCTCTTCCGCAAAGTAACTCCTGACCACTTCTGGCTGGCGTTGCCGGCTGCGTAGGTAGGATCGGGCC
>VGIR01000194.1 GCA_016867815.1 candidate division WOR-3 bacterium
AGCCGCCCGCCCAGACCTAGACCGTGTCGCCGAGACGATCAGGAACCGCCTTCACCAACCGTACTCACCCGCCGGCAGCTAGTGGCTGGCGGCCCGCGGTTGACAGCCGACGGCTGACTGCTTCCGGCCACTCGCCCACTGGAGCACTGGATCACTGGACCACTCGATCCTTCTCCCCCGCCGATTTGACATGACCTGGGTTCGGAGTATCCTACTCCCGATGGATGTCGGATTCACCCCGGCATTCACTGAAACGAGATAAGCGATGTGTCCCGAGTATTCCCCCTGTCCCCGAAAACCCCTCATTTGTGTCTGCCTGCTGCTTGCAGGCGTGCTGCTCGCGAAACCGGCGAGCCCAGGGGCCATTGTCCGGCTGGGCGCACCGATGGCTCGCCCGCTCGCGGGGGCGGTCGAGCAGAGCCTGTGGGGTCTCTCTCCAAATGGTGCAGCGGCCGATATGTTCCCCAATGACGTTGGGGCCACGTCGATACTTCCGGCGCCTGATATCTACTCTCGCTTCCACGATACTGTGTTCCCAGGCGGCTGCGTTATGAACCTCGGCACTCAAATTCAAGCCAATATACCCGTCATCTGCATCATCAGTGATTCTGCGACCGGCGCGCGAGTCTACGGTCCCGAGACGGCATACGTGGCGAGTCTGGGTCCGGGCGACTCGAGAATGGTCTGTTTCCCAAGCTGGATTCCGCCGGCCGAGGAGAGACGGTATTTCGACACAGTCGCCACGGCCTTTCCCGGAGACCAGGACACGACCAATGACTGGACCTACGGTCGTCTGACCGTTTCCGACTGGGGTATGGGACACCTGTCCTACAATGACGGTACGTTCGAAACCAGGCTCACCTGGCTAGCCGGCGGCGAGTTCGCAGAGAGGTTCATCGCTCCCGGACGGCCAGTGACGATAGAAAGCGTGGCGGTCTGGCTTTCGAGCACTTACGACACGACCTACGACGCACAAGTCAGGGTCTACGACGTCGCCAATTCACCTCTCGGCTTTCCCGGAAGTCAGCTCGGAGCTTGGGTCGGCAGACTTCGAACCGATACCTGGCCCTTCCTGTGCAAGAATTACGTGCACTTCGAACCGCCACTCGTTGTGGACCGCGACACTCTCTTCGTCTCCTACTACCAGACGAGTATCAGGCCAAACTGGCCCTACCTGGGACTGGACACGATCGGCAACACCGGTCACTGGAACCACTGGAGCAGGCCAAAAGGTGGTAGCTGGTCACAGGGAGAAGTTGGGGATTGCGCCATCGACGTCTACTTCGCCGGTCCGTTGCTTGACGCCGCAGTAGATAGGATCGGGTACCCGCCTGGACAGATTGAATACAACACGAACTTCAAACCGCAAGTCATCGTCAAGAACGCCGCCCGGTGCAGTTGCCACGACATCCCCGTCACGTTCTGCATCATTGGCAACGTCGGTGACACCGTCTACTCATGCACTGCCAGCAGCGGCCCGCTTGCAGCTGGCGAGACGACTGCTGTGACCTTCGCGGCTTCGGTTACGCCCGGGCCGGGCGAATACACCATGACTTGCATCGCCCTTCTGCCCGGCGACGAGATACCGGGTAACGATATGCTCACCATGCCACTGGTCGTAAACACCCCGCTCTTCGATGCCTCGCTAGAGGAGATAGTAGTCCCGCCGGGGCGAGTGGAGCCAAACACGACCCTCAACCCGAAGATAGTGGTCAGGAACAACGCGGTGTACGACTGCAACGACATCCCGGCAAGGCTCTGCATCCTGACAACCGCTGGCGACACGATCTACGCCAGCACCGCCGGCAGCGGCCCGGTGCAGTCAGGCCAGTCCGGGGTAGTGACTTTTCCAGACTCGATCACACCTTCGCTTGGCTACTACACCATCACAGGCATCACACTTCTGCCCTGCGACATCAATCCTGGCAACGACACGTTGGTCGGGCAGTTCGAGGTCATGTACCCTCGCTTCGGGGTGGAGGCAAGCGCGGTCGACAGCATCTACTTCACTATCACCCCGAATCCGCTCGGCCGGTTTGCTGCCGCGCGACACAGCCTGCCCAAGGCTGGGTTCTTGGCACTTGTCTTCTACGACGCGACCGGTCAGAAGGTCCACTCTCAGGTGATTGCTGCGGGTCGGGTAGGGACCACGGTCATCGATCTACGCGTGCTCAAGGCCGGCGTGTACGTCGTCAAGGTGAAGGCCAACGGCTTCTGCACAACGCAGAAGTTGGTGATAGGACGCTGGCCCTGATCCCGGTCTGGCTCTCAGGTTCCTCGGGGAAGAATGGGTGGAACCAGGGACAGTGGGGCTGTTGAGAAACCACTGTTGGGGGTGTGGTTTCATACCGCGAGCACGGATGTGACGCGGGACGGTCGCCAGAGCGCTGTTTTGATAGCTGAGTAGACTGCCGTGGCTGCCCGCC
>VGIR01000195.1 GCA_016867815.1 candidate division WOR-3 bacterium
CGTCCCGGTAGTTGGCCGCACCGATGACAACTGCGAATGCATCTGGGTTCTGCGGACCCCTGGGGATGCCGACCAGCAGGCTGTCCGTCAGGGACGGTGGCGGGACGGTCGCCGGGGGTCGAGACGTGCGCTTAGGCGCGACTACGACTTCTGAGGCCTCTTTTACCTGCTGGTTCAGGGGAATCATCACGGTATCAGACCAGGCGAATCTTGGCCGTTCGTCTTGGATGTTCAGCACCAACCTGACCCCTGAGTCCTGGAACCGCGGGTTCACATACACCGGGCACTTGACCATTCGATAGTCGCCTGCAGCAACGTCGCCTAGGCCGAACGTGACCCTTCCGCCCATCACGATTACATTCGGGCTCGTGGTGGCGACCTCGACCTCAGCGCCTTCAGCCGGGCCGGTTCCCTTGTTCTGAATGGCAAACGTCAACTCAACCTGCTCGTTG
Organism: candidate division WOR-3 bacterium; assembly: GCA_016867815.1. NCBI lineage: Bacteria > Pseudomonadati > Caldifarciminota > Caldifarciminota bacterium. The sequence continues at coordinate 453 of VGIR01000195.1, forward strand.
GTCTCCCACTGGCCGTTCCCGTTACCATCCGTATAGTCGCTCTTCTTGGGGTCGTCAGTTATGGCCTTGTCATAGACAAATAGGTCGGGAGGCTCAAGACGCCTAGTAGTGATAGCTATGACCGCTGGCGGGGCATCGGCCCCGAATGTCGGCTCGATGGCTGAGATACGGAACCGGACCTCCTGGTCTTTCAGGTCATCAGCCGCACGCAACTGTATGCTCACCGAATCGCTGGCCCCAGCAGCCAGACGCTCAATAGTCTGCTCACGGCCGACGGTTATGCCGGACATAGAGGAGATTGGCTCTGCTTTCACACGAAGGTCGTTCGCCTCGCCCTCGCCCTTGTTCGTCACGGTGACAACGATGTGCGCCTCCTCACTCGCGTCTAGCGCGGAGTCCTTCTTGCCCATCTCTGCAAACGCCAGTCTGGCCTCCAGCCTGGGTGGGAATGCGGGTCTGACGGCTGGGGGCGAGACTCGTTGAGGTGGTTCCCGGGGCACAACGATATCGCTGGCGAGCCAAGTGCTTCCCCGCACCGTTATCGCCGTGACCTTGTCGCCGGGCCTGATGTTCGATTCTATCACCCCTAGGTCCCTCACGCTCGTCACGGGGAAACCACACAGACCCGCAATGCGGTCCCGCGGTGCGACGAGTCCCGCCAGGACCGACCCTGGGGCAATCGACTCGCACCTGACATACCCTCTATCAGCTGAGCACCACAGACCAAGTAGTCCCGCCTTGCTGGTCACGTCCTTCAGAATACCGGACTTCACAGCGTCGTCTACCGGACCGTTCGGGAATGGTGCGCACGCAATCCCGACGGGATGCTGCCGTACTTGCGCAGCGCTGTCCACCGGCGAGGAACGGGCTGCTGCTCCGTGAGGCGCTTGTCTCTGAGCGAGCTGCCGTACCGGCGTGCGCTGTGGGTGGCAATAACCCAAGGAAAGCCCGATTGAGGCGTAGGGCAACACGCCCATGCCGCTCAGTTCGTACCAAGATTCAGACCCATCGCCGGTCACCATCACTCCATTGGCGACAAACACGCCGATTCTGACGCGTAGCGGCAGGACTCGACTGGGGTTGAATACGAGCTGACCCGACAGGTCAGCATAGTTCATGTGATAGAGCCCTGTCTGCTCAACGAGGCGCCAACCAGCCGAATCTGTCCAGTGGGAGTGACCAAGCACAGCGCTACGCCCCCACAGGCTGAACTCCAAGGCAGCCCTTGCCTCCATCGTACCCCAACCAAATGACCAACCAGCGGGCATGTAGTAGAGCGACACCGGCACATAGGACGTTCCTTGGTAGACGCGTCGGGCGGCTTCGTGCCAAACTTGGCCATACGCTCCGACGCCCACGCCCATGTTCCGGTGAAAGTAGCCAGCCTGGAATACTGCACTTGACGTGACAAGGTTGTGTCCGCTAATGCCGTATCCTAGGTCGGCACTCCCGCAAGTCACGAACCAGCGTGTGCATGCGGTGGCCTCGGCCCGTCGAGCGAAGCTGATCAGGAGTACTGCGGCACAGGCGCAGGGCAGACACTGGTCCACAGACAGCCGCACGATGAATTGCAGACGCCCAACTGTCGACGGCCTGAAACTCACGGCTAGCGGCTGGCCCTTTTGGTCATCTCGATTCAATCAGGATGGAGACGGTCTTTTCGGCGTACTTAGCCCCAAAGCCCTGCGCCTGATGCCGTAGTGCCATGACGACAGCCGCAGGATGCACCTGCTTCAGCGCCCGGTCGATGTCCAGAGGTTCATCCGAAACCACGAACTTCACATCTTCCTGCTTCTTGCCGCCGTATACGGCGGGGCACTCGAGTGTTACCCGGCGGCCCGGGGTCAGTTTGCGCGTGTATTGGCAAGCGAGCTTGCCCCCGCCGTATGCGTTGAGCATATACAGAAAGCAATCGGCATCGGCCGAGATGACGAACCGCACCGTGTCG
>VGIR01000196.1 GCA_016867815.1 candidate division WOR-3 bacterium
TTGAGGGACGCGTCCGTTTCCTCGGCTACGTAGCCGAGGAAACGCTCGCTGCGCTCTACACTTTGGCCCGTTGCTGCGTGTACCCTTCGTGGTATGAGGGGTTCGGCGTTCCGGTCCTCGAAGCGATGGCCTGCGGCACGCCGGTGATCGCGTCGAACGCTTCGTCAATCCCGGAGGTCGGTGGCGATGCGGCGTTGCTCGTGACGCCGGGCGACGTCAACGAACTGACCGGCGCTCTGGAGCGAGTCCTCAGCGACGACCAGCTTCGAGCCGAAATGGTAGCGAAGGGGCTGGCCCGCGCCCGCCAGTTCTCCTGGCAGACGACCGCGGCCCGGCATGTCGAGCTCTATCGTCGCATCCTCGAGGCCCCGAGATGAAACCCCGCCCCGGCATGGACACTCAACCTGCCGGTTCCGTGCCTCATGCTTGACGCATCCGCGGTTCTCTTCTTCTGGCTGCCGCTCGGCGTGATCTTCTACCATTGGGTGCTGTACCCGCTCACCCTCTGGCTGTTCGCAAAGCTTCGCCCGCGACGGACGGTACGTCAAGACCGTGACAAACCGTTCTCAGTCTCCATTATCATAGCGGCCTTCAACGAGGAGAAGCTGATAGCCGGCAAACTCGCCAATTGTCTCGACCTCGACTACCCGCCCGACAGGATGGAAGTCCTCGTCGGCTCTGATGCTTCGAGCGACGCGACGGACGCCATCGTCCAGTCCTGCAGTGACTCCCGCGTCCGGCTCATACGCTACGAACCACAGTCCGGCAAGACCGTGGTCCAGAACCGGCTGCTGTCCGAGGCACGCGGCGACCTCATGCTCTGCACCGACGTCGATTCGCTCCTGACGAAGCCATCGTTGAGGCTCATGGCTGACCGCTTCCTCGACCCCAAGGTCGCAGTCGTCAATCCCAGGTACACGCGCGTCAACAGGGACGGCAGTGCGGCCGAGGGCTTCTACGACCGTTGGGAGGCCAGAGTCAAGGAGCTCGAAGGCCGGCTGGGCGCGATGGTCGGCTGCAACGCCTACGCCAACATGGTCCGGAGGGAGTTCGCCGACCCGATACCTGACGATACCAACCTCGACGACTTCGTGCTTGGCATCCGCCCCTTCCGCCGCGGGTATGATGTTGTCACCGAACCGCGGGCACTGGTCGTCACCCAGACCGAAACCGAGAAACTGGAGTTCCGGCGCAAAGCGAGGATCAACCGCGGCAATTTGCAGGCGTTGCTCCGCTTCGCGGACCTGCTCCTGCCGAAGCACGGCATCAAGGCGTGGGTCTACTTCTCGCACAAAGTACTCAGGATGTTGATTCCGTTCCTGCTGCTGAGTCTGCTCGTCTCAAGTGCCGTCAAGGTCGCGCACCCGTTCTTCCGGGTCCTCCTCGTGCCGCAGCTTGTTGCCCTGGCCACAACTCCTCTGCTGCTGCTGGCCAAGGGCCGCTGGCGCAGGCTGCTGGTGCCCCAGTACTACTACTTCATGAACATCGCCCTGCTAGTAGGCTGCTGGCAGTTCCTCACGACCAAAGAGAAGTACTGGACAAAGACACCACGCGACGGTGAGGCATGCGATGCGCGAAACTAGCACGCCGATGCGCACTTCCCTGTGCTAGAGCCTCTCTGCCCGGGTGCCGTATTGTGTAGTCCCGCTGCGAGAGCCGGGCAGACCCCGGCCTCCAGGCCCAAACATGCTGCTTGATCTTATTGACAGGTTCTCCGGCCGAAGGCATGTCGAGGCGCGCAGGCGCAAGTTCGCGGATTTCACCCGGTTGTGCCGACCGACTCCGCAGGATGAGGTTCTCGATGTCGGGGTGCTGGGGCGCGAGACGTACGACGCGGCGAACCTGTTCCTCAAAGAGTATCCGCATCAGGAACGACTGACGGCCCTGGCAATCGAGGAGTGCTCGGAACTGTCTGCCCGGTACCCGCTGGTGCGATTCGTCAGGTATGATGGCCGACGGTTTCCGTTCGCCGATGACAGCTTCGCGATCTGTCACTCGAACGCCGTAGTCGAGCATGTGGGCGACCTAGAGCGGCAACGTCTGTTTGTGTCGGAGATGGTCCGAGTGGCGAACCGCGGCTTCTTCACGACACCGAACCGGTGGTTTCCAATCGAACTGCATTCCAAACTGCCGCTGGCCCACTACCTTCCCTGGCCGCTCTTCATCCAGCTCAGCCGGATTGTGCGGCGTGAGGAACTGGTGCGCGGTGTGCGGCTGTTGAGCAAGCGGCAGCTCGCCGATCTGGCAAAGCGGGCGGGCGTCAGCAGCTTTCTGATCCTCAACAACCGCGTACTCGGCATAACGGTTACGTACTCAGTGTTCTGGTCGAAATAGCGGAGGTCTGCCCGGTAGGCGGTCAGGCTGCGC
>VGIR01000197.1 GCA_016867815.1 candidate division WOR-3 bacterium
GAGCACCTGACCGCCGAGGTTTTCCGCGACGGCAAGTCATACCGGATGGACTTCGAGCGCGGCAAGGCGCAGGGCGACATCAAGGTCACCGGCAAGACGAAGCAGCGCGGGACGCTCATCCGCTTCAAGCCCGACAAGCAGATTTTCAAGACGGTGGTGTTCAAGGGCGAGACGATCATGGCGCGGATGCGGGAGCTCGCGTACCTGAACAAAGACCTGAAGATAAACCTGAAGGACGAGCGAGCGGGCACGGCAGAGACGTTCCACTTCCCGAACGGGCTGGCCGATTTCGTGAAGTTCCTCGATACTGGCAGGACGGCGCTGCACAAGCCGGTGCTGATCGAGGAGGACCGGAACGGCATGCACGTCGACGTGGCGTTCGAGTACAACGACGGGTACGTTGAGAGCATCTTCTCGTTCGCCAATACCATCAACACCCACGAAGGCGGCACGCACCTGTCCGGGTTCAAGTCAGCCCTCACCCGCACCCTGGGTGAGTACGCGCGGAAGTCCGGTGCGTTGAAGGAAGACATTGAGCTGACCGGTGAAGATACGCGCGAGGGGTTGACCGCGGTCGTTTCCGTCAAGATCGGCGACCCGCAGTTCGAGGGCCAGACCAAGACCAAGCTCGGCAACGGCGAGGCGAAGAGCGTGGTCGAGACCGTGGTGAACGAGCAGCTGGCCCGGTATTTCGAGGAGAACCCGCGCTTTGCGAACCGGATCGTCGAGAAGGTGCTGACTGCGGCCAAGGCGCGGATGGCGGCGCGCAAGGCACGCGACTTGACGCGGCGCCGGTCGCTGCTCGAGTCCGACAGCCTGCCCGGCAAGCTCGCGGACTGCGCTTCCGAGGACCCGGCCGAAAGCGAGATCTACATCGTCGAGGGCGATTCCGCCGGCGGTTCAGCCAAGCAGGGGCGGAACCGGGAGTTCCAGGCGATACTGCCGTTGCGCGGCAAGATCCTGAACGTCGAGAAGTCCAACTTGAACAAGATCCTCTCGAACAATGAGATTCGCACCCTCATTTCCGCCATTGGCGCGGGCATCGGTGAGGAGGATTTCGACGCGCAAAAGGCGCGGTATCACAAGATTGTCATTATGACCGATGCGGACGTCGACGGCTCCCATATCCGAGTCCTGCTGCTGACGTTCTTCTACCGGTTCATGCAGCCGCTGATCGAAGCGGGCTACGTCTACATCGCCCAGCCGCCGCTGTACCGGGTGAAGCAGGGCAAGACCGAGAACTACCTGTACAGCGACGAGGCGCTGGCGGACCTTTCGAGCAAGAACAAGGGCACGCAGTTCGACATCCAACGTTACAAGGGTCTCGGCGAGATGAATCCCGAGCAACTCTGGGAGACCACCATGAATCCGGACAAGCGGACGCTGAAGCGCGTGGCGATGGAGGACGCGACCGAGGCCGATGCCGTGTTCCGGACACTGATGGGCGACGAAGTCGAGCCGCGCCGTCTGTTTATCGAGAAGAACGCGGTGCATGTCGAGAACCTCGACGTGTAGCGACCACCGGTCGCTACACGCAATTCCTAGGTCTCAATTACTAGTTCCCAACGAATGAGGAGATGGACAAGTTCCCAACACCGGGCTCGCCTTGGGTCATTGGGCATTGGGACTTGATTAGTCACAAGGACTTAGGAATTGGTCATTGTAACCAATGGCCGTCAAGCTGGCTGATGAGGGACAGGACAACTTCAGAAGTAGGAGATGAATGTGGCTGACAAGAAGCTTCTGCGTGAACTAACCGAGGCGTTCGGACCGTCGGGTTTCGAAACCGAGTCGGCAAACATCATGGCGCGGGAACTGGCCGGCTCGGGCAAGGTCGTCCGCGACGGCCTGGGCAGCGTGGTCTGCAAGGTCGCCGGCGCAAGCGAGCGACCGCGCATCATGGTGTCTGCGCATATGGATGAAGTCGGATTCATGGTGAAGTCGGTCACGGCCGACGGCTATGTGAGGTTCCTGCCCATCGGCGGCTGGTGGCCGAACGTGCTCCTGGGGCAGCGGGTGCTGGTGCGGACCTGCAAGGGCGACTTCCCGGGCGTCATCGGTTCGAAGGCGCCGCACGAACTATCCGACGAGGAGAGAAAGCAGCTACCGGACATAGACAAGATGTTCATCGATCTGGGTTGCGCCGAGGGATTCGACGTGAAGGCGCGGCTGGGCGTCAGGCCCGGCGACCCGATTGTGCCCGTATCCCCTTTCGTGGAGATGGGCAAGAACCTGATGATGGCCAAGGCTTGGGACGACCG
>VGIR01000198.1 GCA_016867815.1 candidate division WOR-3 bacterium
TTAAATTAGGGCGCCATTCACAATCCGGAGAGTCATGCCGGAGGGCTAGCCTAACTGGCAAGGCAGCAGACTTGAAATCTGCCGACTCAGCGATGGGTCTTGCGGGTTCGAATCCTGCGCCCTCCGCTGTCGCGGACGGCGGGCGCGAAGGAACGCGCCCCGGCCGAGTGGCGGCCGGCGGATTCGCTGCTCTGAGCAGTGCGCCTCCTGCGCCCTCCGCTGTCGCGGACGGCGGGCGCGAAGGAACGCGCCCCGGCCGAGTGACGGCCGGCGGATTCGCTGCTCCGAGCAGTGCGCCTCCTGCGCCCTCCGCTGTTCCGGAATAGGGCCTATTGGCCCTGCAGAACCTATGCCGACCGAGGAGAGGTGGCCGAGCGGCCTAAGGCGATCGCTTGCTAAGCGGTTGTACGGGTAATACTGTACCGTGGGTTCGAATCCCACCCTCTCCGTTTATGTTGTCCGACTGACCGTTTGCCACTAGTGTAATCCCGATGAACGAAGTCAGAGTAAGGATCGCGCCATCGCCAACCGGCGCGCTTCATCTCGGGCTGGTTCGCACGGCCCTCTATAACTGGCTGTTTGCCCGGCAGCAGGGGGGGCGTTTCATCCTGAGAATCGACGACACCGATGCCCAGCGAAACATGTCTGAAGTCCTGCAGCCGATCCTTGATGGGCTGCGCTGGCTCGGCATCGACTGGGATGAGGGTCCGCGGGTCGGTGGGCCGAACGCGCCCTACTTCCAGTCACAGCGGACTGAGTCACACCGGGCCGCGGTCGAGGCGCTGATCGCTTCGGGGCGAGCGTACTACGACTACGCGACGACCGATGAGATTGCCGCCGAGCGGCAGGCCGCGCTGGCGAACAAGGAAGGCGTGTTCCGCTACAGCCGGCGCTGGATGGCTGAAACCCCGGCCGACCGGGCGCGGTTCGAGGCTGAGGGGCGAAAGGGTTTTGTCCGGCTCAAGATGCCATACGAAGGTACGCTGGTGATTGACGACTTGGTGCGAGGAAGGGTCGAGTTCGAGTGGCAGCGCGAGCAGGACCACGTTATCCAGCGCGCGGATGGTAGCCCGCTCTATCATCTCGCGAGTATCGTCGACGATCACGCGATGGGCATCACGCACGTAATCCGTGCCGAGGAGCATCTCTCCAACACGCCGCGCCAGATATTCATCCTGCAATCGCTCGGTGCGGAGTTGCCGCGGTTCGCCCACCTGCCGTTCGTGGCCGAACCGGGCAGCCGTAACAAACTGAGCAAGCGCAAGATCCGCGAGTACATGAAGAACCGCGACTTCTCCGAGTTGGTGGCGCGCGGGAACAAGATTGCAGCGGCGCTGAAGCTTGGAGCCGGGCCGGACACATTCAGCCCGGTGGTCGTGGACTTCTACCGTCAGACCGGGTTCCAGCCCGAAGCGATAGTCAACTACATGGCTCTGCTCGGCTGGGCGCTTGACGACAAGACCGAAGACTTCACCCGCGAAGAACTGGTGAAGAGCTTCTCCCTCGACCGGGTGAACAAGTCAGCCGCGAGTTTCGACCCGGGCAAACTGATGGCATTCGAGGTCAGGCACATGCTGGCCCTGCCGGTCGACAAGAGGGTCGAGCTCTGCCTGCCGTTTCTCAAGAAGGCCGGGCTGGAAGCCGCTCCAGACAAGGTCGCGGCAATCATCACGGCAGCGGGCGACCGCATCAAGGTCACCGGGGACATCCTCGACTACACCGATTTCTTTGTGCCAGACGACGAGGTAGTCTTTGACGAGAAGGACTTTGAGAGGGTGTTCGGCAGACCAGGCGCGGCCGAGTTACTCACGGAGTTCACCGGGCAGCTCGCAACGCTCGAGCCGTTCGGCGCCCGGAGCCTTGAAGGACTTCTGCAGCAGTTCGTGGCGGAGAAGGGCATCAGTGTGGGGCAGATAATCCACGTGCTCCGGATGGCCGTGACCGGCAAGGCCGTGGGATTCGGGCTGTACGAGACGCTGACGATTCTCGGCCGAGAGAGCTGCCGCGTCCGCATCGAGTGGGCCCTGCGCAGGGCTTCAGAAAGGAGATAGCGATGTCAGAGGGTAGTGTCGGAATACTTGCGTTCGTCATTGTCGTTGTTTGCGCCTTCCTCGCGTATGTGGTGTCGAGGATTGCCATACGCTCCGGCAGGAGCCGCTATGAACGCCGGATCCG
>VGIR01000199.1 GCA_016867815.1 candidate division WOR-3 bacterium
CCTGCAATAGCTCCAAGGCATCCTCCTGATCCAGCGAAGCCAGCACCTGCCTGCCTGCCGACCTGACGTTCCGACTTGCAGCCGACGACCATCTCCGGTACTTTCTCACAGCGGTTCTCCTTTCATAACATTCAAACAACCCAGATGCTACCATCCGGGCAGGGGAACCGCTACTGATTTTCAACTAAGACAGGGACATCCTCTTCCGGGTTTCTGGAAGAAGACACCGCATGAGGGCAGTACATCCAGAGACACAGCGCTAGGAACCTGGGGAACTGGCGCTAGGTCCGCAAACACCACTCTCCGGGTTCGCGTGTTGTAGAATGTCTGGAAGTCCGACCACGCAATTCCACGTGCCACTTTGTTGGTTAGGTAGTCCCCGTACGCCTTCTTGTCTGTGATCTCATTGTACATGTACTGCAAGAGTGCGCCTGACGGGTCGTTTACGTAAAGGCTGTCGTCGCTCACTCCCATCACGACAAAGGCGTGGCCACCGTCGCCCAAGCCGAGATTGGCACCGATCAGGAGAGGGCGTCGCGATGACCTGACTTGGCCGATGACGTAGTCCTGAAACTCGTCAAAGGAGTCGAAGTCCGACTTCTCGCTTGGGTGACCGTACTCGTTCTGCAGGTAGTCTCTGAGCTTGGGGTATTGATCACCAAGCAGTTGCCATATCAAGACGCCAAGCCAATCATTGGAAAGACCAAGATCCTTGGCTACCCACGCAGGCTTGCGGTTGACGCCGAAGTACTTCAGCACCATGCTGAGGGAAGTCGGAAGACACCACGGGGTGGCGTCTTGGTTGTAGTACGGCACGGCGAGCAGCGTCGGCTCGGGGTTCACGGCGGGCGTAGTGATACTCACCGCGTCGTACCAAGCGGTTCCTGCGTTGGCGATGAGCGACATCCACGTCAGATCGTTCTCGAACGAGAATGCGGGCGTGTCGTAGGGTCCGAAGAGATCGTCGTCGATTCGGTAGGTGATTCTCACCGTCGAGGCGTTTGGACGTTCGTACTTCACGCGGCAGCGGTACCACTGCAGCTTGTTGAACTGGCGAAGCGGCCCGGGAACGCCGCAGATGAGCCCGTCTTTGCGGAACGACAAGAGCGAACGTCCTGGGTATGTCCAGCTTGGCCCGGTCCTGAGTTCCAGGTCGCTATAGGCGTAGTGACCGTAGGGTGGGATAACCTCGTCGCCGGTTCGGACCATGTACTCGATTTGGTAGGGTGCCGCCGTCCCGATAAGGTGATGCTGGTGCGCTCCCCAGGTCCCACCTACGACACCGTAGAGGTGAAGTGACTTTGTTCCCTCATAGCTGACGCTGCCATCAACGTAGCAGTTGCTGGTGTTCCCGCTCGCCACCCATGGTGGGTTGGGCGGCAGTTGGCCGACAGGGTATGTCTCAAACCCGTCGGCCCAGATTGTAGCACACCACGCCGTCGCGACGGCCAGAGAGACGCCGATCGCGATTGCTGATACCGTCCTGCCTTTCATCGTGTCTCCTTCTTTCTGAGCACCCTGCGCTCGTCTTCGGCTCGGTGCCGCCGGATGAGGCACGGACTCGCGACCACTGTGGGAGTCTTGGCTTGCGCACCTCATCAGGGGGGAGTATGGCAAGTAGCGTGCCAGAGCCACTGAGAACAATCCGGGGCAGCGCAGGTGTTTCCAGAAAACGGCGGGGCACGGCTACCCGTGCCCCTGCCGTGCCGCAGATTGCAGCTTGGCTACGTCCTGTTGCGCAAAGCTTCCTCTAGTGCTACGCGGTCTTCTATTGACTTGAGAAGCTGCCTGGCATCGCCATACGTCATGTCGGTATGTACCCATCCGTCAGTGTGATGGGACTCCAGTCTAACACCGGAGCCATCTCGTTGTACCTCACGCCTGCCATCGGCGAACCTTGACGATCCGTGTCCTGTATCCCTTCGGCACGCATAGTCGAGTTCGCGGTACAGCTGCCCGATCTCGGACTGAGGATGTCCCTGTCTTAGTTGAAAATCAGTAGTGGTTCCCCTGCCCGGATGGTAGCATCTGGGTTGTTTGAATGTTATGAAAGGAGAACCGCTGTGAGAAAGTACCGGAGATGGTCGTCGGCTGCAAGTCGGAACGTCAGGTCGGCAGGCAGGCAGGTGCTGGCTTCGCTGGATCAGGAGGATGCCTTGGAGCTATTGCAGG
>VGIR01000200.1 GCA_016867815.1 candidate division WOR-3 bacterium
TCCGTTTATCAACTGCTGGAGGAAATACGCCACGCGCAATCAGAATCCCAAAACCCTCCCGGAAGTCAAGCCACGCGCCTGCCGAGTCGGAATCGGAGGTCCGAACCGGAACCCAGAGAGCCCAAGGTTGGGAACCGCTGCCCTTTCGGATTCCCGCCCCCTCGGAGCCGGACTTGCAGCCCCGGTTTCCCGGCTCTGGATAGCGCTCCTCCCGGCGCGTCAGGATGGGGGAATCGAACTGTCTGCCCTGTATGCCTGCCTCCCAACGCAGCGCTCCGCCTCCAGCGGGCACCGGGTCGCATTGACTTGGCTCATGGTCTTTCTATAATCACTGCGGCAGGTTTGCCAAAGGAGGCAGTATGGCCGGAAAGTGTCTGCTCCTGTTCCTTACTGCCGGGTTCGCCGCATGGTTGCCCGCGCAGGACTTGACAATCGACAGCCACGAGGTGCCGTCGCTCCAAGGCACCTATGGCAAGTTCAAACAGAACAGCTCTGGTTTCACTTGGCCGGCGTTCGACTCGACTCAGACCCATTGGGACCTGACTTCCTACCCCGGTGGCCAGTGGTCAAGGGTTGGCCTCGTTGATTGGACCACAGGCCAGTCGCCAGCTCCGGAGTCGATGCGGGCCGACGCGCCCGACCCACAGGTGATGGAGATCGACACGCTTGGCGACGGCGCTATCAGCAACATCTACGAGTACAAGGACTCGTCCGGCCTCTACTCCGACGGCGTAGATTTCACGCTGCTGACCTACCGGGTCATCGGCAACTACCGGCCGGATGCGAGGGTCTACGCTACGCCGATGCAGCAAGGCACGAGTTGGTCGAGCAGTGTCGGCTTCGAGTACGAAATCATCCCGGGTGTACCGTACAGCGCGAGCGAAAGCCACTCCAAGAGAATCGTGGCGAAGGGCAAAGTCAGGGTACCCGCGTCCGGTGACTACTACTGGCCATGCCTCGTCATCCGCGACCACATGACCTATGTCGACAACCTGGGCAGCAACGACTCCCGGTGGATATACGAATGGGTCGTGCCCGGTCCCTTCAGCGGCGCCAACGGCGTGGCCGCAGCCCTGAGCCAGAGCGGCGATGACCCGGACTTCACCGACGTCGCGACGATGATGACGATATCGGTCTGCAACATCCCGGGTTGGGATGTGCGCCCGCCGGCTTTCTCGCACACGCGCGTCTGGCCGGATACGAGTTTTGTCGGACCGTTCGTCGTCTGGTCGGTTATCCAGGACAACAACTCGGTCGGCGAGGAGTCGCTCTTCTACCGGGTCGACACCGGCGCCTGGGTAGGGACCGAACCTGATTCGGCTCGGGGCGACACGTTCTACTTCACCATACCTGCGGTCGTCCAGTCGTCCCGGATTGACTACTACATCTGGGCAAGAGACCAGTTCTCGACAACCAATGACATCGACCTCTGGACCACGTGGCCGGTTTGCTCGCCTGAGAGCACCATGGTCACGTTCCACGTGGACCTCACCGGCGCAGCCGAGCAGGAACCGCCCGTTCCGGGCCGCATCGGACTCTGTGCTTTGCCCAACCCGTTCGGGGGTGCGACCACTTTCTACTTCAACTACCCGCGCGTGCGACAGGCGATAATCAAGGTCTTCGCCAGTTCCGGGGAGCTGGTCCGCAGCCTGGAAATGACACCGGTACCGAGCCTCGGGTTCCAGGCCCACTGGGACGCCCGCAACGAGATGGGGGAGCCGGTTCCCGCCGGCACGTACCTCTACCGCGTGGAAAGCGCCGGCTACACGGAAACTAGGAAAGTAACTCTGACGCGGTAGGTGTAATCAAGTGGTCCAGTGGTCAAGTGCTCCCGTGCTCGGGGTCGGCCCTGGGCCGTTGGGGCTTGGTCGTTGATTCGTCATTGGGGATTCGGATTTCGCGATTGATACCCGAGGTCGCCTGACCAGGCACAAAAGGAGCCGCTGTGAATCTTGAGAGCGTTGACATAGTACGGCCCAATGACGCCAACGTCGTAATCGGCCAGTCCCACTTCATAAAGACGGTCGAAGATATCCACGAACTGATGGTGACTTCGGTACCCGGGATGAGATTCGGGCTGGCATTCAACGAGGCCTCAG
>VGIR01000201.1 GCA_016867815.1 candidate division WOR-3 bacterium
CCCGGCGTGTCGAGACGGAGGAAGTAAATCCCGGCCGGTAGAGAACCAGATGGCAGCCTGGCTTCGTATCGACCCGGGGCCACATCGCCTTCAGACAAGGAACGCACCAGCCTGCCATTGACGTCGTATATGCCGAGGGACATGACTTCCCTCACCCCTTCCCTCTCCCTCTGGGAGAGGGAAGGGGTGAGGGGCAGAGGCACTTCGTAACGAATGCTGAACGCACCACGGGCCGGGTTCGGGCTGACGGAGAGCGACCAGTGCAGGGGCACGTTGTGAGTTCCTTCGGCCACGCCGCCGCCAATGAAGGTGATGACACTATCCGACATGTCGAACTGCCAGCCGGGACCGTACGCAATCACGACCACTCGCGCGGTCTCCGGCACTCCGGACGGGACGACCCAGCGATAGGCAGTGTCGGTTCCCGGCAAACCGGTCGCAATCGTCGAGAGGTGCCATAGTGAATCACGCCTCAAGAACAGTGACAGTGAATCGCACCGCGGCGGCGTATGCGTGGCCCAGCGTATCGAAACGGTGTCGCCGACGCTGCACGACCCGCCGTTGGGCGCAAGCAGGACCACCGCCTCGACCTCGAATACGGACGTCTTCGCGTTGCCGGCTGTGATAAGTTCGTTGTACCCGTCGTTGTTGATGTCGTACACCGTGCTTACGAGCGACCGAAACCCAGCGTGGTCGCTATCCCAGTGCCAGACCTCTTGCAGTTGGTCGTTCCCGGTGGCCTTGTACATCTTGATGACGTTCGGCGTGGTCCAGATGCACTCGTCGATTCCGTCGGCATCGATGTCCCCGCACTCGCTGATTCGACCCCAGTTGGTGCCCGAGAACCAGACCGAGTCCACCAGCGTGCGGTGGTACGCGTCACTGCCAACCTGGTCAGCTTCCCACATGTAGAGATACATCTTGCCGCGCGGGACGTTCTCGTAGGCTACGTAGAACTCGGGCTTGCCGTCGCCGTCGATGTCGTTGGTCGTGAACAGGTCCGCACCATTCGGTTGCCAGACCGTGTCCTGGAACACGACATCGTACTGGTCATCGCCGGTACACTCCCAGACAGACATCGTGCCGGTGCTATGCAGCGAGGCGGAAGCGAAGTTCATCTTCCCGTCCACGTCGAAGTCGCCGTAGGTCGACCTGTAGCCCGGATGCACCGTGTCCTGCCATACAAACTCATTCCGATTATCGCCCGTGTTCTCCCAGACCCGGTGTGCGAACATGACGATCTCTCTGTGCCCATCCTGGTCGAGGTCCGGCGGCAGGTAGGTTGGCTCAGGAATAGCCATGTTCTGGGCGTAGCGGTAGTACCAGGAGAGCGAGCACGGGTAGCTGAGACTGTCAGGACTTTCCAGCGTCATCAGGATGTCAAAGAACACACCGCCACCCACTTCCTCTGCACCAATGCATGCTATATCAGTCAGACCATCATCGTCGATGTCACCGGCAGCGAAGGGAAGTGAGTTCCCGGTCGTTATTCCCGGTGGCGGCGGATCGGCCCCGGTGTCTGCAAATGCAAGCGAGATCCGGTTCCAGCCTTGGTGTTCCCAGATCTCAATACGCAGTGGGTTGTACGGCTGAATTGTGCCTGTGTGAAAAAGCAGTTCGGGCATTCCATCGTGGTCGCTGTCGCAGCAGACCACGCGGCCGTGGCCATCATGGTAGGGACCAGATGGAATCCGCGCGACTCGCCTCATGCCAGTTGCATTCAGTGTCGTCGCCCACGCGGCTAATGCTAGGAAGGAATGACGTAGCATAGAAGAGGGCGGGTAGGCGGTATTAGCGTCCCTGCCAGTGCTATTCTACCTTGCCAGCGTCAAACGTCCAGTCGAGTTGATCCCGCTCCGGCATCGCCACGAAATGCCGGGCCTCCCATTCTAGGGACACCTTACTTAATTGGTTGGGGTCGGATCGCAGTGCCGGGCTTGGGGCCACGCTTGCGGGGAACCAGGGACCGGGCCAGCTTCGTCTCGAGCGACTCGACAAACTCGGAGCTGCCCAGTGG
>VGIR01000202.1 GCA_016867815.1 candidate division WOR-3 bacterium
GAAGCGCTGGCGCCCTGGCGAGATGCGCTGGCGCTGGTGTGTAGCTGGGCTGCTACATGCCGAGCAGCACTTCCGGTGCGTAGATGGCTACCGGCACATCCCCGCATTGCTGAGTGCACTGGAACGGTCCGCGTCACCGAAAGAAATTGACGCAACAGAGAGAGTTGCCTAAAGTGATGTGGGAGCCGCTAGGAATTTCAACTAACCGAGGGACATGCTCCACAAGACGCAGGGCCATCTGGTGTATGCGCTTGATGATGCCTACATCCATATGGCCATGGCGAAGAACGGCGCTCTGCACGGCATCTGGGGAGTCACGCGTCACGGGTTTACCAGCTCCACCTCTTCACCGCTCTGGACTCTTCTGTTGCTCATCACGTATGTCGTGTTCGGCGTGAGCGAAGTGTCCCCATTCGTCCTTAACGTGCTGTTCAGCACCGCCGCGGTGGTGGTCTCATACCTCGTCATCAGCAAGCAAATGGCCAGTCGCCTGGGGGTCTTTGCCGCCTGTCTCCTTGTCCTGTTCCTGACGCCGCTGCCGACACTGACGTTCGTGGGAATGGAGCACGTTCTGCATGCGGTACTCACCCTGAGTTTCGTCTATCTTTCCGCCAGGGTCCTCTCCTCCGACCCAGGCGTGCCTCGCAACAGCTTGCCCTTGCTGGCCTTCCTCGCCCCGCTGTTGGTGGCCACCAGATACGAAGGGGCATTCGTGGTCTTTGTCGTCTGCATCCTGCTGATTCTAAAGAAACGCGGCCTTCTCGCCGGGGCTATCGGGACGGCGGCTCTTCTGCCTGTGGTGGCGTACGGCATCTGGTCCCTATCACAGGGCTGGTACTTTCTGCCGAACAGTCTGCTCCTCAAAACGCCGGCCCCGGATCTTACCATCCGGGGAATCTTCAACGCCATCCTCGGATCCAGACTCTGGACCCATGCCTCGACCTTCCCGGATGTCGTCTGCCTGCTGATTGCGGCACTGCTTCTGCTCTTATGCTACCCCAGGCGGAAAGCGGGTTGGGACGCAACCAAGTACGCGCTGGCGATTTTCGTGGGTGCCGCCGTCCTGCACCTGGAGTCCATTGAAAACGTCGTGTGGTTCTACCGGTATGAAGCGTATCTTGTGCTTCTCGGGACAGTTGTCATTGCTGCCGCTGCGGGACATCCCTGCCCCGGCAAAGCCGCGTGGAGAATCAGCTGGAAAGCGCTCCCGCGCTATGCAGCGGTCGCGCTGCTGGTCACCCACTTGGCCGGCCCGCTTGTTCTCAGGGCAATCAAGTCGCTGCGGGTTACACCTCAGGCGACCAAGAACCTGTTTGACCAGCAATACCAGATGGGGCTCTTTCTCAATACGTACTATCGAAACAAGCCGGTAGCTGTGAATGACATCGGTGCTGTTGCCTTTCTGGCTGACGCCAGGCTCCTGGACCTCTTCGGCTTGGGCAGCATGGCGCCCGCCAGGCTCAAGCGACAGCACCTCTACGGCTCCCAACACCTGGACAGCCTGGCGAGGGAAGAAGGCGTCGTCGTGGCCGTCGTCCCCCCCGGATGGTACTCCAACAGGAAATGGCGCGAAGTCGGTCTGTGGCGGATAGCCAACAACGTAGTCAACGTGGACAGCACTGTATCAATCTGCGCCGTTGACTCTTCTGCAGTTGAAGAGTTGGTCGAGAACCTCCGAGCTTTCGCGGATCAGCTGCCGAAGGATGTCAAGCAACTCGGTGCGTACACCGAGCGCTAGCGTCTCGACCGGGCGTCGGCGGCTGGCTCCGGCGCATCGGGCCTAACTCTGCCGGGCCCGTACCTCAACCCGACTTGGCCGCGACTGCGTCCCAGACGCGCACGAAATTGAGGCCCGCGATCTTCGCGATATCGGCCTCGGCAAACCCGCGTCTGCGCAGGCCCGCTCCAATCGCACCCATCTTCGTCACATCCTCGAGCCCGGGAAGTGCGCCGCTGAACCCGTCGAAGTCTGACCCCAGCGCGGCGTGGTCCGGGCTGACAAGCTGGCA
>VGIR01000203.1 GCA_016867815.1 candidate division WOR-3 bacterium
CATGGCTCTGCTCGGCTGGGCGCTTGACGACAAGACCGAAGACTTCACCCGCGAAGAACTGGTGAAGAGCTTCTCCCTCGAGCGGGTGAACAAGTCAGCCGCGAGTTTCGACCCGGGCAAACTGATGGCATTCGAGGTCAGGCACATGCTGGCCCTGCCGGTCGACAAGAGGGTCGAACTCTGCCTGCCGTTTCTCGAGAAGGCCGGGCTGGTTGCCGCTCCGGACAAGGTCGCGGCAATCATCACGGCAGCGGGCGACCGCATCAAGGTCACCGGGGACATCCTCGACTACACCGATTTCTTTGTGCCAGACGACAAGGTGGTCTTTGACGAGAAGGGTTTTGATAAGGTGTTCGGCAGACCAGGCGCGGCCGAGCTGCTCACGGAGTTCACCGGGCAACTCGCAACGCTCGAGCCGTTCGGCGCCCGGAGCCTTGAAGGACTTCTGCAGCAGTTCGTGGCGGCGAAGGGCATCAGTGTGGGGCAGATAATCCACGTGCTCCGGATGGCCGTGACCGGCAAGGCCGTGGGATTCGGGCTGTACGAGACGCTGGCGATCCTCGGCCGAGAGAGCTGCCGCGTCCGCATCGAGTGCGCCCTGCGCAGGGCTTCAGAAAGGAGATAGCGATGTCAGAGGGTAGTGTCAGCATACTTGCGTTCGTCATTGTCGTTGTTTGCGCCTTCCTCGCGTATGTGGTGTCGAGGATTGCCATACGCTCCGGCAGGAGCCGCTATGAACGCCGGATCCGTGAGTTCCGCGATTCCGGGTGCACCTGTGACTACACGTTCGTCGAGGCGTGGGGGACGACCGACGTTACGCGCAGGTGTGACTGCCCGCTTCACGGCAAGAAAGGAACCAATGCCTGAGGACCGCGTACCAAGGAATTTCATCGAGGAGGCAATCGAGGACGACCTCGCATCGGGCCGGTTTGACCACGTCCACACCCGGTTCCCGCCCGAGCCCAACGGACGACTGCACATCGGGCACGCCAAGGCAATCAGCATCGATTTCGGTATGGCGCAGAAGTACGGCGGCAAGTGCAATCTGAGGTTTGATGACACCAACCCGACCAAGGAAGAGACCGAATACGTAGATGCCATCAAAGAGGACATCCGCTGGCTCGGATATGACTGGGAAGAGCGCGAATACTACGCCTCGGGCTATTTTGAGCAGCTCTACCAATGGGCGGTTCAACTCATCAAGGCGGGCAAAGCCTACGTCTGCGACCTGAATGCCGACCAGGTCAGAGAGTATCGCGGGACGCTGACTCAGCCGGGACGCGAGTCGCCGCATCGCGGCCGCTCGGTCGAGGAGAACCTGGACTTGTTCGGTGGGATGCGCGGGGGCGAGTTCCCGGATGGTTCGCGCACGCTGCGGGCGAAGATTGACATGGCCTCGCCGAATCTCAACCTGCGCGACCCGGTGATGTACCGCATCATGCGGGCGCACCACCACCGGACCGGAGACGAGTGGTGCATCTACCCGACCTACGACTACGCACACGGTCAGTCTGACTCGTTGGAAGGAATCACCCACTCACTTTGCTCGCTTGAGTTCGAGGACCACCGGCCGCTCTACGAATGGTTCATCCGCGAGCTCGGCATCTTCCCGTCGCGCCAGATTGAGTTCGCCCGCCTGAATCTGACCTACACCGTGATGAGCAAGCGCCGGCTGCTCGACATGGTCGAGCAGGGCGTGGTGCAGGATTGGGACGACCCAAGGATGCCGACTCTATCCGGGATGAGGCGGCGCGGGTTCCCGCCCGAGGCAATCCGCGAGTTCCTCAGACGGATCGGCGTGGCCAAGGCCGACACGGTGATTGACTACGAGCTGCTGGAGCACTGCGTCCGCGAGGACCTGAACAAGCGCGTGCCGCGCGTGATGGCCGTGCTGCGGCCGCTCAAGGTGGTCATCGAGAACTACCCCGAGAACCAGACCGAGGAGTTCGATGCGGTGAACAATCCTGAGCACCCGA
>VGIR01000204.1 GCA_016867815.1 candidate division WOR-3 bacterium
GTCTGCCACCTCGTCCCGCAGCCAGGACAAGTCCAACACTCGGTCAACCCGTTTCAGTACATGGTCGTCGGGCACCAGGTCCCGAAGCGGACAGGCGACGAAGATGTCCTCACGCCAGCGGTCCTGATTACCTACCATTGTCAGTGGAGTCCTTTCGGTTGGGCGTCACCATCCCTTCAGACGCACCAGCCGTCAGAAAGATGTCAAGACTTTTTCAACAGCCCCACAGTCGCTGGTTTCCCCCGTCTTGATCACTCGCTCGAGCGCTCATCTGACTGAGGGGATCTTGGCGTCAATGAACGTATACATGTTGATGTGCCCTTTGGCGTTGCGTCTCGACACGCCCATCACAAGGCCGTACGCGCTCCAGAAGTGCCACTGCTCTTCTTGCCCGTCAATCAGCACGTCCAATCGCGTGGTATAGTCGGGCTCGCCAGCAGCGGTCAACGCTCTCACGAATGTGACCTCTGGAAAGGAACTGCCAATGGCCATGATGATGAACGCCTTTGCCACGTCCACTGCGCACGCATCGTTCATCTCCAGACCGATGTCCACAAGCAGTTGGTTGAAGCCGTCTATGCCATACCGCTTGCGCCCGGAGATCGCCATCACGTAGGGGTGGGGAGGTTTCTTGCCGTCCTTGCCCACATAGAATCGCGTGGCCGGGAAGGCGCGCTTGAGTGCCGTCGCCGACATCTCCCTGAAACCGTAGATGCGCGCGATGAGGTTCGTATCCCCCAAGTGCGAAGACAAGTAGCTGGGCACCATCTCTGGGAACATGTCGAGAATGGCCATGACTTTGCCGACAGGGACATCCTTCAAGGCGACTCTAGCTTGCTCCTCAGCAGGCGTCTGAACGAGCCGTGTCATACCCTCGATCAGATAGTACACCTTCTGGAATTCGGGCTTGCACCATTGCGGAGAGAAGAACGTCACGGTCTTCGATGTATCGGTCTTGTCGGCGTACACGGCATCAAGGGAGATTCTACCGGGAGTTCCGTTCCCGTCCGCCTTATATGTATCACCCAGGCGCCAGAAGCCGAGCTGGTCGAGCGAGTCCCAGAGTGCTCGGAAGTCGGCAGCGGGGACAGCGCCTTTGACAGAGTGCTGGCTCGCCGCGGGTTGAGTGGGTTCCGTCAACTGGATCCCTACGCTGTCGCCGATCTGATTGACTGCCAGCGTGCTCCTTACTTGAGCCCATCCGGCATAGGGCCAGATAAGCCGCAATTCACTGCTCACTGGGAGTTCACGAGCAGAGACGGCCGCAAACAGGCCGAGAATAACGCAAGTCCTCATCACCAACACGCCAAACCCGCACGAACGCAATTCAAATCGGCGGGCGTGCAGTCGTCATCGGACCCGAGATAGGAGCGACCTTCGACCGGCTCTTGGGGACTTGGTGTCTTGGTGGTGAAACTCCGTCCGGGTCAATCATCGTCGGGAGCAGGGGAGAAGTCAGGGTCGGGTTCGTACTTGGTCTCATCCTCGACCTTGGCCTCAATCTCTTCCAGCGCCTGCTTCATCTTCCTGATGTAGTCGTCGGGCAGGAAGCATGCATCCCAGTGCATGATTCAGGTTGAGCCGTCGGACGGCACCTGTCGGACAGAGCACCCCAGGGGGTTACAGGTGCACGTGCGGCGACCAAAGGAAGCGCTGCTCTGCGTCCTCGCAGGGAGCCGTTCGTGTCGGCTCAACACGCCCTTAGGGGTGGAACCCCTGAGGTGCGGGGTTTGGGGTGAACCGACATGACCGTGGTGCCAGCGGTTGGTGCTTGGTTTCGGCACAGGCGATTATCTGCCGCTTCGGGTCGCTGTCAAGCCGAGAGCCGCAGCCGTTGGCCGGTTCGGAGTTGTGTGCTATGTTGTCTGCAAAATGGCCGGTCGAAACGGCGGAAGACGGCAGGCGATCAACTGGCCATGGGGTCTCGTAGAATGTAGGGATGAATCAAGAAAAGGAGACCCCAATGGCCAGTAA
>VGIR01000205.1 GCA_016867815.1 candidate division WOR-3 bacterium
GTCACGCTCCAGTTGTTGGCGATGCTCGTACTCCGGCCGTCGGTGTCCATCGCGTACTTGATGGTGCCGTTGTCTTCCCACGTGACGTGGATGCGGTCGGAGTCCGCCTTGTACGGCTCGACCGTGAGCGACGGGTTGTCGAGGCTCGAACCGGTCGCCACCGTGTAGGTAGACACCGAACTGCCGTCAAACTTGGCGAGGATGACCGACTTGGACATCCCGCTGGTGTTCAGGAATGCGGCATAGGCAATGCTGGTTGAGGTATCCGAGGCGCCGGCCAGACTCGCCGGCCCCAGCGTGGTCACTGCGTTCGTGTACAGGGTCTCCGGCCCGGTCCACGATGACCCGTTGCGGTAGTAGGCCTCCTGAACTGAGCTGTTCACGCCCACCGGTTTGGTGACGACGACCCAGCGCCTGCCGGTCGAGTCTTCGGCTATCGTCGGATAGTCGCGGCTCGAGGCCAGCACCGACCGCTGCCAGGTGTCGCCGTTCGCCGACCACGCGTACGCGATCGCGCCGTCGAGGTCCGCGTACACGGCAAAGAGAGAGTCTGACCCGGCCTTACGCAGGAACTTCGTACCGTTGTTGTACTTGGTGGCGTCGCTCGTTGCCCGGGAGACGTTCAAGCTCTCGCAGACGTATCTTGTCAGACCGGTATCAACCACCGCCGAGTCAACGAGGACCTCGATTCCGGCGCTGTAGAGAATCCGGCACCTGATCTGATCGATGCTGGGCGAAATGGAGCTGGACTCCGCGAACGCGCTAGGATGACATGCGTCAGTATCGTTGGCCACGAACGTCTCTTCGTTGCCGCGGACAGAACCCTTGATTGTCCACTTCCCGTTGGCGTCCTTCTCCTGCCAGCAGGAGACCCCAAGCCCGGCAAAGACTGGGTTGGACTTCTGGGTTGAGCCAGTGTCGCCAGGTGTCGCCATCAGCGACCAGTTGCCGAACGTGGTCGTAGCCAGGTCGCAGGTGGCGCGCTGGATGGCGTAATTGCTGCCGTTCTTCCGGGTCCAGACGACGTTGAGCACCGTGCCGTTGTCATCGAACCGGCTCGTGGCATGGTAGCCGTTCGCAGTTACCAGATTCGGGCTTGACCATGCCGCCGGCCGGCCCGACGTGCCCGGCCCGTAGTCGCAGAGCATCGAGGCCAAGGTAGAGTCCCCATGCTGCCATGTAACCAACAGCGTATCGCTCTTGTAGATGCTGACGCACGGCAGACTGTCACCGAGGTTGGCCACGCTCTCTATCGTATCCAACGTCACACCCGATGTGCAGGCTCTGGCAAACATGACGCGCGATGTCCCCGCAGAGGTGTCATAGACACAGAAGGTGACCGCGCTAACCCATTCACCACTCGCCTGCCCCGGGTAGCAGACAATCGACGGCTGACCGGGAACGGAACTACTGTCCCCATGGTAGATGACTCGCGGGAGGTACTCGCCCGGGAACAGGCAGAACAGCGAGTCCCTGTCAACATACGCAATCCAACGCTTGCCGTCGCCGTCCAACGCTAGCGCCGGAGACTCACCTATGCCGGCTCCGAAGTACATCGGTGCTCCATTCAGCACTTCGCCTGTCTGCCAGTATGCCCCCTCCACTGACACATAATGACCGCCGCCATTAGCATCAACAGCAAGGCCCCGGGCCGTGCTCCCGACGCTGTTTGTGAAAGGCGACTCCCAGTAATGTCTGCCACTCCAATTGCCGTAGACTCCGGAGTTGAACTTCAGGGCTCGTCCCTGACTCCATGGCTCACTCACGACATAGCATACATTGCCGTATCGGCAAGACGAATGAGTGAACAAGACGGACGCTACTGACGGATTCAGCGGCTGATCCGCGCCGGCGTGGTCCTGTGAAGTGTTTATCCCTGGCTGCGTGAACCAGACCATCGAATCTGGACTTCCCCAGTGTTGGAGGGTCACGCCGCGAATGGTCGACTTCCAGACGCTACCA
>VGIR01000206.1 GCA_016867815.1 candidate division WOR-3 bacterium
GCCGGCCGTCAGCGACTCCGCGGGTGACTTTTCCTCGAATCTGCTCAGCAGGTAGAGGAAGTAGCGTTCGCTCGGGTTCTTGGAATCGGTTATCCGACCGCCGGTGTCGAGCCGTTCCTCATGGTTGATCAGTCCGGAGTGAGCGAAAGCCCAGGTGTGTCCGGTCTCTCTGCGGACATACGGCCTGAGCTCGCGCGGCGAAGCCGGAACCATCCCGCCGATGCACACCAGAGTCATGTCCGTACGAGTCTCTTCCAGCTTGCCGAATTCCGGGTCGATTGCGCAGGGCTGCGCCGACCTGATGGTCTCGAGCCGGTTGCCGTAGCAGTGGGCCATCCCCCACCCGCCGGCATCACAATTGGCTCCCGCTACCTCTCGCGCGGCACGGACCAGTACCTGCATCTGCAATCTGCCGGCGGCGGCTACCATGGTACTCACGACTAGAACTCCATGGCGATCCCGGCCCCCGTCGGACCGATGGTAAGCCTCATCTCCCGGTCGAACCCGTACATCTGGGCCGAGACGTACGCATCGGCCATGGAGAAAGCCAGCACTGCGCCGGTCCACCAAAGCAGTGCGGTCCGCCGGCCGCTATGCTGCGCGTATCGGGTCGTATCCCCACCGGATAGCGCGGCAGAAGCGGCCAGATGTTCTCTGACCGAGAAAAACCCCAACGTGACCTCAGCCGGTGCAATCAAAGCAGCCTTCCACCAATTGCCGGTGTAGACCTGGCCGCCGCCCGGCAGGAGGAGAGAGAGCAGGACTGCCGTGCCCGTAGACTTGGCCGGGCGATAGACGACAACCGTGTCATCTCCGGGCACGCTGTCGGGAGGGTTCGCCTGCGGCTTCACGGCATTGGGGACTTGCGCCAGGACGGAACCGGCCAGCAGCGCCAGACCCAGGAGGGCGCGACTGGTCACTGATTCCTTACGACGATACGGACTCGTTGCGTGGCAACGCCTGAAGCCGCCCCGGGCGCACGGGGATCCAGGAAACTCACGACCCGGATTCGGTCGGGAGCCACTCCCCAGGCGGCAAGGCGCCCGGCGACCGCTCCGGCCGCGGCTGCGGCGTAGTCCCAGCTACCCGGGTACCTGTCTCGGGCGGCCGTTGGCGCCTGGCCAAGCCCGGCGTGGCCGATGATCTCGACTGGTCCCGCAGACGATTGCACGGAAGCAACACACGTCCGCAGCAATGACTCCGCTGCCGGCACGAACTTCAGGTCTGACGCCCCGCCGAACAGCTCGTCGAACGAATAGGAAACTCCGAACACGCTGTCCCGCATGGCTTCGACCTGTTTGACGCTGTCGCTCACCTGCTGCAATTGACCGATCCACATGTTGATTTCGTTCTGCTGCCGGACGATCCGATCGGCCCGCGGCGCGTAGGCGAAATTGTAGAACACGAGGAAACCGGCCGCAAGCGCCAGGAACAGGATCCAGCCCAAGCTCGAGATGAACGACTTCATACTAGAATGCTACCACAACGGCGGCAGAGATACAAGCGGACGGACGTTTCTCGCGGCACGATCATGTCCACGCGTCAAGCTGTCTCCGCAGCCGTTCGAGTTTGCCGGAGAACTCGGCTCGGCGCTCACGCTCGCCCTCGACCACCTCGGGCCTGGCACGGGCCGCAAATTCCGGGTTGGCGAACTTCGCGTCGATGCCGGCGACCAGCTTCTCCAGGCTGGCGATCTCCTTCTTCATCCGCTCTAGTTCTCTCTCGACGTCTACCACACCCCCGAGCGGTACGTACACTTCGCATCCGGGCAGCACCGCCATCGATGATTTCTCCGGCCGCGACGTCCCGAACTCGAGTATTGAAACGCCGGCAAGCTCCCGAACCAGCCCCTCGCTGGTTCTGAGGAACTCGGCGAGCCCGGCGTCGGCCGAGTTCACTATGCAACGTACCTCAGCCCTGGCCGGGACCTCCATCTCGGCACGGA
>VGIR01000207.1 GCA_016867815.1 candidate division WOR-3 bacterium
CCTGCAATAGCTCCAAGGCATCCTCCTGATCCAGCGAAGCCAGCACCTGCCTGCCTGCCGACCTGACGTTCCGACTTGCAGCCGACGACCATCTCCGGTACTTTCTCACAGCGGTTCTCCTTTCATAACATTCAAACAACCCAGATGCTACCATCCGGGCAGGGGAACCGCTACTGATTTTCAACTAAGACAGGGACATCCTCCGAGGAACTGCTCGTAGACCTGGCCGAGGATGTCGGCAGGCAGGACCGAGAATTCGTAAGGGCAGTCCGGGTAGTAGAGGCTGCCGATTATCTCTTTGAGCGGCTTGTCGTCGATGGTGAGGTCGAGGGTGAGGAGGTCGGGCGGTTCGGCACGCTCGTCCTCGCTTCGGCTTGGGACACGATCCGAAATCCCCGGAGGATTTCGGTCATGTCCCGCGCCTCCGGTCATGTCCCTTCGCGCGGTCTTCGGCGTGAAGTAGAAGAGACCGGAGTTGTACTTGTCGTCCGCGTCGCGGAAGTGTTTGACGAGGCGCGGGTAGACCCGTTCTCCGTTCATGAGCGTCTGTAGGAACTGGTAGTGCTCGATGCCGCGGTCTTCGCAGATGCGGAGGAAGATCAGCCGGTCTATCGTGCGCTGGACCGCGAAGTTGAGCTGGCGGGTGGTGAGGCCGGGGTTGCGGAGCGCGATGTTCCTCGCGAGTGAGTCGCGCCACTTCTCGATTTCGGCAAGGAAGGCGTCGTCAACCGCGGCCGTGCCTTTCTTGGTCTTGGTCGATTCGACGTAGCGGTCGAGCGCGCCTTTCTGGATGGCGTCGGGCGAGAAGAGGCCGGCGAGGTCATCCCGGCGTTCGAGGTAGTCGGTGTAGCCGAGGAGCATGGTGCGGGCGGTCGCGGGTTTGTCGGTCTGGAACGGACGGATGCGGCAGTCGTAGACCGCGAACTGCTCGAAGTCGGTGAGGAGCGAGACCGGGAGCTTGGAGGTCCAGGCGTAGCGGCGGAGCTGGAACGCGGGGCTTGCGTCGTCGGCGATGCGCACGGCCGGCTTCTTGGCTTCAGCGAAGAAGACACGGCGGCCGCCAATGCGGAAGGTGTAGTCCGGGGCTTTGGTCGCGCCGGCGACCTTGATTGACTCTTCGTGGATGACGGGCTTGAAGACTTCGGTCAGGCCGGCTTTGTTGGAGACGTCCCAGCCGAGGGACTCGAAGAAGGGGTTGAGGAACTCAGCGCGGAGCTGCTCTTCTTTGTAGTCGGTGCACTGGTAGACCGCGCGATCTCTGTCGAAGAGGTCAACCAGCCGCTTGACTGAATCAGGTACACTCGCGCCCATTGTTGTCTAGGATATGACAGATTCCGCCGCAGTCAAGCCGAGGGCCACAGCCGTGTGGCCGCAGCCGTTGACCGGTTCGGACTGCGGCATGGGCAGTGAGCTTGCGGGAGAGATATCATCAGAAGTTGTGGAAAAAGAGAGAGCGGTGTCTACGATTCTATGTAGTTAGCAAATCGGGTGTTAGCCCGAGAAAGGAGACACCGCTATGATGTCAGACTATCAGAAAGAGCTTGAAGCCGCAAGAAGAAGACAGGAGCGACGTGAGAAGCGAGTCGAGCGTCGGATCAGGCGAGTGATGAAGCAGGATGCAGCCAGTCTATTGGACAAGGTTGCCCTTACCGGCGCGCAGGAGAAGATTCAGGACGCCCTGGATGCGGAGCGGGACGAGTTTCTGGAGCGCGAGCCATATGTTCGTGCCGGCAAATCCAAGCTCCGAGGCTATCGGAACGGGTACGCCAGACGCCGGCAGGTACATCTGAGCGGCGGCAGCGTCGAGGTTGAGCTGCCGCGGGTGACAAAGGATGGCGGGGACTTCCACTCCGGGCTCTTGGCGCCCTATCAGCGGACGAGCCCGAAGGT
>VGIR01000208.1 GCA_016867815.1 candidate division WOR-3 bacterium
ACGGCCTTCTTCGCTTGGCTCATCCTGCGCGAGTTGCCCTTCCCCCTGCCCTACTGGGCCGGTCCAATCCTCGACAGCCCCGTGCGCCGACTGTTCATGCCCACTGACGTGGTGCTTTCCCGCATGACGGTCGGGCCGGGCATGCGCGTGGTCGAAGTCGGCTGCGGCACCGGCTACCTGACGGTGCAGGTGGCGCGGCGAATCCAGCCCGGGGGTGTGCTCTTCTGCGTCGACATCCAGCCCCAGATGATTGAGCGGACCCGCCGCCGGCTCGAAGGGACTGCCCCGGTTTCCGGCACCTCGAATCGTGGCCCGGGCTCGCCAGAAGCGTACTTCTTCGTCGCCTCCGCCGACAAGCTGCCGTTCGACATCTACGACGCCGACCTCGTCTTCTTCGTGACGGTGCTGGGCGAGATACCCGACCGGCTCGCGGCCCTACGCGCGGCCCTGCGGGTGCTGCGGCCGGGCGGCGTGCTGTCGATATCCGAGTTCCTGCCTGACCCGCACTACCGCTTCCGCAACGACGTGGCGAAGCTGGCCTGCCAGGCCGGGTTCGAGCACGTGTCGACCGAAGGCAGCCTGTTCACCTACACCGCCAGCTTCCGCAAGCCGATGCCCAAAGAGCCGCTTGGCTACGTGCCACGGTTCGAGTAGGTGCAGCTACCGGTCGGCGGTCAGTGCCGCCCGGCCCAGCCTGACCGTGCCGGGTCGTGGTTGTAGGTCGGCCAGGCCGTGTTGGCCAGGCGTGTACTGGCCAATTCCGGTGACATAGTACGAGATTATTGACATCGCGGGTTCGCGAACCGTGCGCTGTCAATCCAGGTAGCTACTCGAAAGCCATCGCGGTCATGGGGAGAGATGGGGACACGATACTCAACAGCCTGCGCCCTGGTCGTGCGACGCGACTCGCGTCGCCTTCTTCAGTAGCTTGCGCCGACGACGGATTACAGGCGCTAGAGCTCTCAAGGCTTCGTTGACCGCAGTGCCGTCCGGGAAGACGTCGAGCACGTCGCGTCCGACGACAACGACGTTTGTGCCTTCAGCATACCGGGCCGCAGTCTTGCCGCGTGCCGCCCCGGAGAAGTCATACTCCGGGCGCATCGTGTCGCGCTCACGAGGATCGTCTCTATGGCTGACCTTCATACTTCTTTCTCTCTGTTCTGGTTGCTCGCCTTGCCGAAATGAGGCGCGTTAGTGGTGATCTCTCAGCAAACGCGACGACAAGCAGTCGCCTGCGGACCGACATGCCGAGCAACACATAACGTTTCTCTTGCTATGAATGGTCCGGGTCGCTCATCAGCAGCGCCAGTGGGTCGCCGAAGGCAGTTGACGCTTCGTCGAATGAGATGGCGTGCTTTCGGAGGTTCGACTGCGCTTTGTCGGCATCCCAATCGAATACGTACGCCGTCCGGCCTCCTCAATGCGGGCAGGGAGCGGATAATCCGCAGGTCCTCATCGGGATAGGATAGCAGTCTCTGGACGCTTGTCAATCAGCGTGAGTAGTACGGGAGACTCGCAGCACGCCTCTCTCCTGAGTGCGGTGACCCGCGTGCTTCCTGGCTTCGGCGAAGAAGACGCGGCGGACGCCGATGCGGAACGTGCAGTCCGGGGCCGTGGTCGCGCCCGCTATCTTGATTGACTCTTCGTGGATGACCGGCTTGAAGACCTCGGTCAGACCGGCTTTGTTGGAGACGTCCCAGCCCAGGGCCTCGAAGAACGGGTCGAGGAACTCGTTGCGCAGGTCGGTTTCTTTGTGCTGGCCCGAGCAGCAGAAGTCCGAGGGGTTGCGGAACCGATCGACGATGTCGGCGACGGCTTTGGGGGCGTTTCCCATCTAGTCACAGGATATGCCCGGGCCGGGCGGTGTCAACAGCGGGCGGAG
>VGIR01000209.1 GCA_016867815.1 candidate division WOR-3 bacterium
CCCCTTCTATTGGCCCTGATCCGCTTCGACGTCGTCAGCCTCGCGACCCAACTCAGCGAAGGCTCGGGATTCTGGTCTCCGCTCGGCAGGACGATGATTGGCGGCATGATGGTCTCCACCTTCCTGCCGCTCGTCTTCATCCCGGTCCTCTACGTCATCTTCGAGAACCGCTCCGAACGCGCCCGCCGGCGCCGCGCCGCCGCGGCCCGAGGGACATGACCCGAAAACAGGGACTGTACCTCAGCCTGGCCGCGCAGCGGCTGGGACTGTCCCTGTTTTCGAACGCCGTGTCCCAAGCCGGCCGGGTAGCCGCCCAGTAGCTTCTACCTCCGACCTCAGCGGGGAGCGGTCATCCGCGCCCCGCATTCTCGTTGTGACGCCTGCGGCATCGCTCACCCAGGTGCGGCTTGCGTCGTCCCAGTTTCCTATATGTCCTCATCGCATCAGGCCCCCGACACGCCGTAACTTTCTCATTGGCAATTAGTTATTAGGCATTGGTGAATCTCCCCTATCCCGCCCCCCAGGCTATTCTGCGAGTTGTTCGCCAGACTGCCCGGAGAGCAGTTCGGAAGATCGCCCCGCAGGCCATCCGGAGAGGAATCCGGAGAACTACCTGACCTGCTGCTCGGGCGGCTCTCCGGCGAACTGTCCGGAGAGTAACTCGGCGAACTGTCTGGAGTGCTGCGGTGGCCGCTGTCGGGAGGAGTCTTCGTCAGATTGCCAGGAGAATCGTCGGCAAAGCAGCCCGCCGGGCAGTTGTGCAGGCAATCCGTGAGGCCATTCGGAGAGCTGTTCGGCAGATTGCCTGGTCAGCTGTTTGGGGAATTCCTGAGCTTGCCCGCGACCGCGTCAACAAGACCTTGCGGATGGCTTGTGCTTGTACCTCCCGAGCGAGATGCGCCAACGGCACAGGCAGCCGCCACCGGACCGAGCGACGGCTCAGCGAAACCAGTCGGGGCGCGGATGTCCGCGCCCCGCAAGTTCTCTGTGGTCGAAACTCAGCCCAGGTCAGCCCTTCTTCCATATCTTCGCCCACTCGTCCCGCAGCGTCGTGGTCCGATTGAACACAAGACGGCCTACGGCTCCGGACTCTGGGCCGCTAGCTGTAGACTGAAGACTGTCGGCCCTTCGGCTGTCAGGATCCACGCAGAAGTAGCCGAGACGCTCGAACTGGAACCGTTGCCCGGGTTTGGCCTCAGCCAGGCTCGGTTCGAGCTTGCAGCCGGAGAGCGTCTCCAGCGACTTCGGGTTGAGGTTTGACTTCCAGTCCATTCCCTCGGGAGCATCGTCCGGGTCCGGCTTGAGGAACAGGTGGTCGTAGATCCTCACCTCGGCGTCGAGTGCATGGGCTGCCGAGACCCAGTGAATTGTGGACTTGACCTTCCTGCCGTCGGGCGCGTCTCCCCCGCGCGTGGCGGGGTCATAGGTGCAACGGAGCTCGGTCACCGCGCCGGTCGCATCTTTCACGACGCTGGTACACTTGACGAAGTAGGCCGCACGCAAGCGTACCTCCCGCCCTGGCGTGAGACGGAAGTACTTCGGCGGCGGCACCTCGCGAAAGTCATCCTGCTCGATGTAGAGGACGCGAGAGAATGGTACCTTGCGCGTTCCCGCGCTCGGGTCCTCGGGATTGTTCACCGCATCGAACTCCTCGGTCTTGTCCTCGGGGTAGTTCTCGATGACCACCTTGAGCGGCCGCAGCACGGCCATCACGCGCGGCACGCGCTTGTTCAGGTCCTCGCGGACGCAGTGCTCCAGCAGCTCGTAGTCAATCACCGTGTCGGCCTT
>VGIR01000210.1 GCA_016867815.1 candidate division WOR-3 bacterium
TGATGTCCAATCAAGGTCGGGCTCCTTTCGGTGGCATCCAACCTTCAGACGGCTGACATACTTACATGGTTGCATCAAAAGAGGGTTTTTCAACAGCCCCACTGTCCCCCTTTTCTTCACTCGGCATCCGGGAGGGCATCCGGCCCTGTACGAGGTTCCTACCGCCCGCCAGACCGGACAACGGCTGCGGCCCCCGGCTTAACTGCGGGCCTGTAACGACTATTCTCAGGACCGATGGATGTCGGACTCACCCCGGCGTTGACGGGATATGAGACTAGGTAGGATGTCACCGAAATCGCCCATCGCATAGACACTCACGCGCTACTCCTCTTCTTCGTCGTCCACCGGCGCGAGACCGCGGTAGCAGATGGAGATACGGTGGGAGGCGCCGAGCTTGCCGTAGGGCGCAAAGGCATAGTCCACGCCGATGCCCTGCCAGGAAAGGCCCAGCCCTGCCCGCAGGCCGGAGAAGCCTTCGTAGTCTGACCCGGTTCGATATCCGACCCGGAGCGCGACGAGTTCGACCGGGCGGCATTCGACCCCGGCGGCTATGCCCGGCTTCTCGCTCTCGGAGAGGATGAAGTCCTGCGTGACCCCCAGGGCTATTCCGGCAATGTCGCGGTCATACCGCCAGCCCAGACGTGCCTGCGTAGGCATGGCGTAGATCTCCTGGTAGAGCTCGGTCATGGGCCCGACGTTGGTAACCGAGGCCCCGACCTTCAGTCCTTCCAGCGGGGTTAGGTAATGCACTCCCACGTCGAACGCCCCGGCCGAGGTCGAGAGGCTCTCCATCTGCTGGTGGATGAACTTCGCCCCGAAGCCGAAAGAGAAGTCGGAGATACTCCGCGCGTAGCCGAGGGCAAGCGACCAGTCAGCAGCCGAGAAGATGTAGCCGGGCACGGTCTCGCCACGGATGTTGACGCCCTGGATTGCGCCCGAGCCCCAGTAGTCAAACGCGAGACCGAACTTGCCGATTCCCTCGAAGCCATACACGCCCGCTACATACTCGTGGTTCATGTCGAGGAACCACTGGTTGTGAGATAGCAGGACGTCGAAGGTGGGCACGTGCGCCAGCCCGGCCGGGTTGTAGTACAGGGCCGAAGCGTCGTCGATCCAGGCCACTCCCGCCTCGCCCATCCCTACCACCCTCGGCCCGACCGGGATCTTCAGAAACGACGCTCCGGTGCTGCCAAGGAGCAGCGCGGGCAGCAGAAGCCCGACCAGGACATGGATAGCCACGAAAGCACGAAGTCGGATGAAACGAAACTGCTCCTGTCGATGCCGATCCGTTTCGTGGATTTGGCCTCTGCGGCCCCTGTCAGACGGTGCGTTTCTTCGTGGCATCATGGTTCTCTTCATCGCATCCTCCTAGCGGATAACCGAGAGCTTGCCCTTGGCATGGCTCTGTCCGTCCTTGGAGACAACCAGGTACGCGTAGATGCCGCTAGCCACCTCGGCTTTCCACGCCAGATGCCCGTCACCCGACTCGGTCGCGCTCCAGACCGACTGCCCTGAAGCATCGTAGACAATCACCTTTGCCCCGGCACTCAGCCCCTGGAAGTGAATGGCGTCATGCTCAGGATTCTGATGTGGCTTGAATGGTATCGGAGCGACTCGCAGCGAGTCGAGGGTCTGGCGCGGCTGCGGCCCGCGCACGGTCAGGAAGAAGCTGTCCCGCACCGCGTAGCCAAGCGTATCCAAAGCGCTGATA
>VGIR01000211.1 GCA_016867815.1 candidate division WOR-3 bacterium
CCGCAGGATAATCGACGAGCAGTCGGACCGGGCGCACGACATCGTGACGAGCCACCGGGAGATGCTGGACGCGCTGGCCAGGGCGTTGCTGGAACGCGAAACGCTGAACGGCGAAGATATCGACCGGGTGATGGGCATTGGTCCATCTGAGCCGCAGCCGGCGGAGACGGCTCCAGCTGAGTAGCAACTCATGAAGGAGGCGATCATGTCTTTCTCGGGGTGCATTACAGCCCTCGTAACGCCGTTCAGAGGCACGAGGCTTGACCTTGCAGGCCTGCGTGAGAACGTCCGGTTTCAGATCAAGAACCGCGTCCGCGGTCTACTGGTCAACGGATCGACCGGCGAAGCGCCGAACCTGAGCTCAAGTGAGTGGGAACGCACGTTGGCCGCGGTCGTCGCCGAGGTCCATGGACGGGTGAAGGTAGTTGCCGGGGCCGGGACCAACAGCACGGCGAAGTCGGTGAGGCAGGCGAAGCGGGCGGCCGCACTTGGCGCGGACGCATTGCTCGTGGTGGCGCCCTACTACAACAAGCCGACCCAGGAGGGTCTCTACCGTCACTACCGGGCGATTGCCGATGCGGTCGAGTTGCCCATAATCGTCTACAACATTCCGCCGCGCAGTGTCGTGAACATCCTCCCCGCCACAATTGAACGAATGGCCAGGGACTGCAGCAACATCGCGGCGGTGAAAGAGGCGTCGGGCAGCCTCGACCAGTCGAGCGAGATAATCCAGCGGTGCGGGAACCGCGTCACCTTGCTCTCCGGGGACGATTCCCTGACCCTGCCGATACTTGCTGTCGGCGGCAAGGGTGTGATTTCCGTGGTGTCGAACATAGCACCACTCGACGTGTCAAAGATCATAGACTACTACCTGGCCGGCAAGGTCGAACTGGCGGCCGGCATGCACCGCAAGCTCTTTCCGCTCATCAAGGCGATGTTCATCGAGACCAATCCGGCCCCGGTCAAGGCGGCGATGCAAATGCTCAACATGGCTGCGGGCGAGCCGAGACTGCCTCTGGTGTCGCCAACTGAGAACAGCCTGAAGGCGATCCGCCAGTCGCTGGTAGACTACGGTCTGCCGGCCGGAGCGTAGACCGTGAAGGTCATCGTTGCCGGTTGCGCGGGCAGGATGGGAAGCGAAGTCTGCCGCCTGATTGCCGAGCAGGAAGACATGACGCTGGTCGGAGGCATCGAGGCCAAGGGCCACCCCGCCATCGGCACTCAGCTCGGCAGCGGAGTGGTCGGTTCCGACCTGAGTGCGATGATTGCTAATGCCACGATGATCGTTGACTTCTCGACCGCTCAGACGACGGTGGCCGCCTGCCGGCTTGCTGCTCTGGCCGGCAAGGGCTTCATCAACGGCGTAACCGGGCTGAGCGTATCCCAGACACACGCTTTGGAGGATTGCGGAGAGCGGATCCCGGTAGTCAACGCGCCCAACTTCTCGGTCGGCGTCAGCATGCTCTGCCTGCTGGTGGCGGAGGCGGCGAGCAGGCTCGGACCGGACTACGATGTCGAGGTCATTGAGACCCACCACCGGATGAAGAAGGATGCTCCTTCGGGCACCGCGGCGAGGCTGGTCGATATCCTGAAAGCGCGCGCGGGGAGGGCGAGAGTCGTACACGGCCGGCAGGGCGCGGTCGGGGCGAAGCCGAAGTACGAGATCGGCGTCAGTTCAATCCGGACCGGCGGAGTGGTGGGTGAGCACAC
>VGIR01000212.1 GCA_016867815.1 candidate division WOR-3 bacterium
GCTGCCTACCTCGAGAGGGTTCATCCCGGCTGCCGGCTCGTCCAACAGCAGCAGCTTCGGGTCGGACACCAGCGCGCGGGCGATCTCGACCCGCCGCTGCTCGCCGTAGGGCAGGTTTCGCGCCAGCTCATCCCTCCTGCCTTCCAGCCCGAGAATGGAAAGCAGCTCGGTTGCCCGCTCGGTCACCTGCCGCTCCTCCCGCCTGAACCCCTGCCCGCGCAGGACCGTACTCACCAGCCCGGCTCCGCCGCGGTGATGGTGAGCCACGCGGATGTTGTCGAGGACCGATAGCTGCTTGAACAGCCGGATATTCTGGAAGGTACGGGCAATCCCGCACTGATAGATGCGGTACGGCTTCATCCCACCGATGTCGGCGCCGTTGAACCGTATCTCGCCCGCGGTCGGTACATACATGCCCGTCACCAGGTTGAACACGGTCGTCTTGCCGGCCCCGTTCGGCCCGATCAGGCCGACCAGCTCGTTCTCGGCAACTGACATCGTGAAATCGCGCACGGCCACCAGGCCGCCGAAGGACTTGGTCAAAGACTTCGTCTCAAGCACAGCGCTCATGGCAGTGGTGAATTCCGAATGACGAAGCACGAATGACGAATGAAACCCGAAGCCCGAATCACCAATTCGGACTTCTCCTTCATTCGAGCTTCAATCGACATTCGGGTTTCGAGCTTCGTCATTTCTTCTCTCTCAGGAACCGGAACTCCGTCCCCGCGAATATGCCGCCGGGCCGCACCAGCATGAAGATGACCAGCAGCAACGGATAGATGACCCAGCGCCAGTCCTGCACTGCCGGCGGCAGTACGATCCTCAATCCCTCGAGCAGGAACGTCCACGCGACCGCGGCGACGATGGTGCCGGACATACTGCCGAGCCCGCCCAGCACCACCACCAGCAGCACGTCGATGGACTTCAGGAAGTCGAAGTTGGACGGGTGCAGGAACGTGAACAGGTGCGCGTACAGGCCGCCGGCCACGCCCGCGTACATGCAGCCGATGACAAACCCCAGGGTCTTGTAACGCGTGCTGTCGATGCCGACCGCCTCGGCCGCCAGCTCGTCCTCACGCACCGATATCAGGGCCCGGCCGATACCGGAGTAGACGATGTTGCGCAGCACCACCAGCGCCACTACGGCCAGCGGGAACACCCAGACGAAACTGGTCAGCCTGGGAATCGCGCTCATGCCCCGAGAACCGCCCATCATCGGGACTACCTGGTCGGCGTTGTCCAATAGCACCTTCACGATAATGCCGAAGCCGAGCGTCGCTATGGCGAGATAGTCGGACTTTAGCCTGAGTATGGGCAGGCCGATGAGCAGGGCAACCAGACCGGCGAGGACGGCGCCGGCGACCAGGCTGAGCGGCAGGATAGCCGGGCCGTGGCTGCCGATGCCTCGGGTCACAAGCGCGGCAATGTAGGCTCCGATGCCGTAGAAGGCAGCGTGGCCGAGCGAGAACTGCCCGGTGTAGCCGTAGATGAGGTTCAGTCCGAGAGCCGATATGGTCACGATCCCGGCCAGACAGATGATCTGCTGCCAGTAGGGATTCAGCGCGCCTGAGAGGATGAGCGCTTCGACTGCGGCGAACACCGCAACCGCGACCAGCAGCGCAACCACACCGGCTCCGAGGCCCCTGCGCGTGCTCA
>VGIR01000213.1 GCA_016867815.1 candidate division WOR-3 bacterium
CGAGTTCGACCGGGCGGCATTCGACCCCGGCGGCTATGCCCGGCTTCTCGCTCTCGGAGAGGATGAAGTCCTGCGTGACCCCCAGGGCTATTCCGGCAATGTCGCGGTCATACCGCCAGCCCAGACGCGCCTGCGTAGGCATGGCGTAGATCTCCTGGTAGAGCTCGGTCATGGGCCCGACGTTGGTAACCGAGGCCCCGACCCTCAGTCCTTCCAGCGGGGTCAGGTAATGCACTCCCACGTCGAACGCCCCGGCCGAGGTCGAGAGGCTCTCCATCTGCTGCTGGATGAACTTCGCCCCGAAGCCGAAAGAGAAGTCGGAGATACTCCGCGCGTAGCCGAGGGCAAGCGACCAGTCAGCAGCCGAGAAGATGTAGCCGGGTACGGTCTCGCCACGGATGTTGACGCCCTGGATTGCGCCCGAGCCCCAGTAGTCAAACGCGAGACCGAACTTGCCCAGGTCCTCGTTGCCGTACACGCCCGCTACGTACTCGTGGTTCATGTCGAGGAACCACTGGTTGTGAGATAGCAGGACGTCGAAGGTGGGCACGTGCGCCAGCCCGGCCGGGTTGTAGTACAGGGCCGAGGCGTCGTCGATCCAGGCCACTCCCGCCTCGCCCATCCCTACCACCCTCGGCCCGACCGGGATCTTCAGAAACGACGCTCCGGTGCTGCCAAGGAGCAGCGCAGGCAGCAGAAGCCCGACCAGGATGTTGATAGCCACGAAAGCACGAAGCCGGATGAAACGAAGCTGCTTCTGTCGATGCCGATCCGTTTCGTGGATTTCGTGTCTTCGTGGCATCATGGTTCCTTCCATTTCGTCCTCCTATCGGATGACCGACAGTTTCCCGACCTTGCTCGCGCCGTCTTTGGCTACGACGAGGTAAGCGTAGATGCCACTCGCTACTTTGGCATCCCACTTCAGGTGACCGTCCCCAGTCTCGGTTGCAGTCCAGACGGACTGGCCCGAGGCGTCATAGACGATGACTCGCGCCCCGGCACTCAACCCCTGGAAGTGGATGGCATCATGCTCAGGATTCTGATGTGGCTTGAATGGTATCGGCGCGACTCGCAGCGAGTCGAGGGTCTGGCGCGGCTGCGGCCCGCGCACGGTCAGGAAGAAGCTGTCCCGCACCGCGTAGCCAAGCGTATCCAAAGCGCTGATAGTGATCCAGCCCGCGTAGCCGTCGAGCGACTCGCCAACCGGGATGACCAGCGCCAGCGTACATTCCACGGCCTGTCCGACTGCCAGCGACTCGGGTAGATTGAGGACGTAGATGCCTACGGCGGAAGAGTCAAGCGTGAACTGTGAAGAGTGAAATCCTGATCCGGGTTTCACTATTCTCCACTCACTATTCACCATTCCCCCAGGTCCCTCAACCTCGGCCTCGACCTCAACCTCTCTCAGCGTCGACTGACTCGGCCCGTCTGCCGTGTCCGGGTTGTAGGACTGGCTGGTGTTGGCCAGCATGAACCTTGCCTTGGCATAGGGGTGATAGACCGGCCCGGCAGGCTGCGAGTGCAGGTCCATCGTGTCGTGAATCACATCCAGCGAATCGTTGTCCACGTCGAGGTCGCCGAGAACTCCCACGACCTTCCTCACCAACGCATGCACCGTCTCCGCTACCGGGTAG
>VGIR01000214.1 GCA_016867815.1 candidate division WOR-3 bacterium
TGTCCTGCACCCGAAGGCACATCCAACAGCCTGCTGATGGTAATGGGACAGATCTCCGGCGTCATCTTCATCTTCGGCATGGACGCGCTCAAGTCGCCGACGACCGGTGCCATGACCGGCTCGCTGCTGGCCTTGCTCGGCCTGACCGCGCTCAGCATCTTCCTGGGCGCCCTGATCAAAGAACCACCGCCGCGCTGCTAGCAGGGCGGAATCTCAGCGCGGTCGGCCAAGCGTCACTCCCGCTCGCGTACTAGCGTTGGAGGGTCGCCCCGCAGACACCACCGAGGCGACGAACAGTGCGCTGGACCGTATCGAGGCAGCGGCCGGGTTCGCGTTTGACACGCCACCCGGAGAAACGGAGGATGTGCCAACCCGCAGTGGTCAGCGTGTTGTCGCGCTCGCGGTCGGCGTCGGCCTTGTCCCGGCCGGAATGATAGGCCTCTCCGTCGCACTCGATGTTGAGGCCGCTATCGCGGCAGAACACGGCCATGTCTAACATGTAGCCGGAACCCCGTTCACGCACGAAGAACTGCCGTTCTGTCGGCAGGCCCGCGTCCTTGAGCATAAAGTAGAGCTTGTCCTCCAACGGGCTGACCTTGAACAGATCGTTTATCTCCTCCGCATGCTGCAACCGCTCAAGACTCGTGGGAATGAAGACGATTCTTCGCCAGCGGCGGCTGGGTATCGGGTTTGGCAGCCGCTTCACCTCACCCAGCCCGATCTTGTAGTACTCGTCGCCGGCACGCGGGTGTTTCGGCTCGTCAGGCAGCAATTCGCGTCGCGTCAACCTGCTGATATTGCGGATGCACGCGTGCCAGTTCACCGCGAACCTTTCGTCTCCGAACAGCCTGGTCTGGTAGAAGGCAAGGGAGCGCAATCTCTCCAGCCCGTCCGGGGCGGTGCGGACGGGAATCCGGTACCAGTGCTCAGACCTGACCAGTTCCCAGTCCTTCTTTCGGGTAACGATGCCGACCAAAGCCGGGGTTTCCGGTCCAAACACCCGCACGCGCCAGATTGGCTTTTGGCCGCTCATGTCACATTGTAGGCAGACCGCGGCCAGACTCAAGCCGGCCAACGCCAAGAGACGACCGCTTGACCACTGGAGCACTCGGGCGATCTGCCTCTCCTTGACACTCGGGCGGATTCGGATAGAAGTTACCAGTGTCACGAGGCGCCCGTCCGACTCCCGCCGGCTCCCGCAATGCCCCACGCCAAGTGAACCCGACGCCCGGCAGGATGCCGACAAGGCGCGTGAGAAAACGGCGGGTGATCCGGGACTACGTCGGCGAGGCAGTGTCGGCGGTGGGATGGAAGAAGCTGCTGCTCTGGTCGGCAGTGGCCGCAGTGCCGGTGGCGATTGCCACCAACACATTCTGGCTGATGATCGAGACCATGGTTCCGCCCGGCATGGCCAGAGGCCTCGAACTGCTGCCCTACTTCGGAGGGGTTTTCCTGGCAACGCTGGTCGGGCAACTGCTGGGTCCCTATGCAGCCCTGCGTTGGGAGTTGGAGAAACTCGATCCCGGCACCAGG
>VGIR01000215.1 GCA_016867815.1 candidate division WOR-3 bacterium
GAAGCGCTGGCGCCCTGGCGAGATGCGCTGGCGCTGGTGTGTAGCTGGGCTGCTACATGCCGAGCAGCACTTCCGGTGCGTAGATGGCTACCGGCACATCCCCGCATTGCTGAGTGCACTGGAACGGTCCGCGTCACCGAAAGAAATTGACGCAACAGAGAGAGTTGCCTAAAGTGATGTGGGAGCCGCTAGGAATTTCAACTAACCGAGGGACATGCTCTCTCGGACTTGTGAAAGTACACTGTCTTTCCGTTGTGCTCTACGAAGTAGTCATCATCGTAGCGTTGAGACTTGCCGAAGCTGGCCATTTTTCACCTCCTTTCCGTAGCCTCACTCTATCCAAACGTGGCGCCGGAGTGCTTCCGACTCAGGCTCCCGGGCGGGCCTCAGTCATCGTCCAAGGTCCCCAGGTGGACATTCTTGAGAAGCTCTGGGTTAAACTTGAACTCGAACTTGGGAATGGACGTCGGGAGTGAGACTGGCGCGCGGAACTGAAAGGCATCTCTCGCCGCTTGGGCGTCTGCGCAAGCTCTGTCGGCTCTTCTGATCTGCGCGTCAATCGACATGAAGTCGTCGTGGTGCAAGAGGGGACTTCCGCCAATGTCCCAGCGGTTCCTGGTTGACTCGTAGTACGATCCTGCGAGCATGTCATCGAACATAGGACCTCCTGGGTCGGCATTGCCGACCAGCTCGGGCTTCACGGAATGCGGTCATCGCGAGGATAACAGCAATTTGCGTGCCGAGCGTGACACGCCTCGTCTCTAGCTGGTTCACGCCTTGCGCTAGCCGTTGAAGTAGGTTGAAGCGACTGGTTTGAAGGCTTGCTACAAGGCAACGGCTGCTGATTTCGACTCCGGAGGTTGAGTGCGCGAGAACGCGTTCGCGTCGTGGGGGTATAGCCGAACGTGCGGCTACACGCTACGTCGGCGTAAACCGCAGTTGCGGCAGTGTAAAGGCGGCTTTACTGCTCTTGGTAGGCGGGGAACTCGGAG
Source organism: candidate division WOR-3 bacterium (assembly GCA_016867815.1). Classification (NCBI taxonomy): domain Bacteria; kingdom Pseudomonadati; phylum Caldifarciminota; species Caldifarciminota bacterium. The sequence goes on from VGIR01000215.1 coordinate 993, forward strand.
TCTTCCCGTTCTCTGGGTCGGGACTTCTTCAGTTGGTGGTGGACCATCAAGCCGTTCACGACCGCCTGCGCGTAGCCATGCAGTTCGGCGACCGCTATCGTCGGGTTAGGCGGAGACAACCGGCGCAGGTGTCAGGTGCGCCGTGGTCCGGGACTCATCAGCGTTCGCTAGGCATTCGCGATGTGCGGATTCGCACGGGCCTTGTGCGCGAATCCGCACACCTTCTAGGTTGTGGAGTCGGGTTCGCGGCCGCAGCCCTTCAGCTTGAAGGTCTGCAGTCTGCGATTCAAGCTATCCCTCGTGACACCGAGTAGTCCGGCCGCCTTGGATTCGTTGCCGTCAGCCTGTCGCATTCTCAGGACTAGCATCTGACGCTCCAGTTGCTGCAGTTCTTCATAGTTACTACGGAGAGCACTAAATGTTTGACAGCTTGAGGTCATGTTGCCGCATATCGGACGTGCTCTTCCGCAAAGTAACTCCTGACCACTTCTGGCTGGCGTTGCCGGCTGCGTAGGTAGGATCGGGCC